>NZ_VOQX01000280.1:0-648 GCF_016643525.1 Pantoea sp. Morm
GAAAAACGTCTGCGTCGCCGTGATGCGGCCTCTCAGCTGGATCTTACCGAGCGTCAGGTTCAGCGGCTGATGAACCGCTACCGCGAGTCTGGCGCCGCCGGTCTTACCAACGCGCGTCGCGGCAAGCCCGGCACGCATCGCATCGATGAGAGACTGCGCCACCGCATACTGACGCTGCTACGTGAAAATTACGTGGGTTTCGGCCCTACACTTGCCGCAGAAAAACTTCAGGAGCGCCACGGGATTACGATTTCTGTCGAGACGCTGCGATGCTGGATGACTGCGGACGGACTTGGGATCCCACACGCTCGTCGTCAGCCCCGCATTTATCAGCCGCGCCTGCGGCGGGATTGCCTGGGTGAGCTTATCCAGATCGACGGCTCACACCATGACTGGTTCGAAGGCCGCGCGCAAAAATGCTGCCTTCTGGTTTATATTGATGATGCGACCGGCCGTCTGATGCACCTGCGCTTCTGTCAGAGTGAGTCAGCCTTTGATTACATGGTGGCTACCCGCGACTACATCGAAAAACACGGCAAGCCGGTGGCGTTTTACAGTGACAAACATGCGGTGTTTCGCGTCAGTCAGGCCGAAACACGACGTACCGGCATAACGCAGTTCGGACGCGCACTGCATGACCTGAACATC
>NZ_VOQX01000281.1:0-639 GCF_016643525.1 Pantoea sp. Morm
CAGCAGCGCGTAGCGAAAACTTAGCAGCGACTTTTCCGGCAGCCACTGCAACTGCAGTTCCAGCTGCGCATCCGGCGGCACCGGCTGCTGGAATTTGATGTTTTCAATCGAGGCAAAGCTCTTACCAGGCGCCAGGCGCGTCAGGCCGTAGTGCAGTACCCAGTCAAGCTGCGCCACTCCCGGCAGAATCGGCAGCGTCGGGAAGTGGCCGCGAAACCACAGCAGGTCGGCAGCCGCCAGCAGGCGCAGGGTGAGCGTGTCGTCCTGCTGTTGCGCGTCTAATTCAACCGGTAACATCAAACAATTCCTCTATCTGCGGCCATGCGCGCTTGCTCTGCGCGGTGACCGGAATCGCCGTCACCACCCGCCAGTAGCGCGGCATGGCGACCGGCTCCAGCCAGGGTTGCAGCGCGCGTTTCCATTGTTGTTTACGCTGGTGCAGCGTGGCGGCGTCTGGCAGTTGCGGCAGCGCCAGCACCACCGCGATGGCATGGCGGCCGTGACGCTGAATCGCCAGCGCGGCGGCATCTTCCACACCAGGCAGCGCCAGCAGGCGACGCTCTACTTCGCTCAGCGACACGCGCTTGTCTTCAATTTTAACCACCCGATCCTGGCGCCCTGCCAGCTGAAACCGGCACG
>NZ_VOQX01000282.1:0-634 GCF_016643525.1 Pantoea sp. Morm
GTACTGATCCGGGAAACCGTTAATCATCTCCTGCTCGGCTTCCGGCGTATGCCACAGGCTGCGCTGCATATCGGTATCGGTTGATCCCGGTGAGACAATATTGCAGCGCACGCCATACGGTGCCATCTCCAGCCCAACCGTCTGGCACAGGCTGCGTAGCGCTGCTTTGGAGGCGCCATAGGCTGACATGCCGAGGCGCGGGGCGTGCGCGGCGTTAGAGGCGATGGTGACAATCGCGCCAGCGCGCTGCTGGCGGAAGACCGGTAGCGTCTGCTGGAACAGGTTAAACGCGCCGCCGGCGTTGACGGCGAGGCACGCCTGCCAGTCGGCGAAAGACAGCGCATCGGTGCTGCCGATGCGCAGAATGCCCGCGCCGTTCACCAGGATATCCAGCCGCGGCTGGCTGGCCAGCAGTGACTGACAGCAATCGCGCACCGCAGCACTGTCGGCGACATCCAGCTGGCAGGTGGCAAACGGATAGTCATCCTGGCCAAAGTGCAAATCAAAACCGGTCACCTGCGCACCGGCCTGATGGAACGCCAGCGCGGTGTGATAGCCGATGCCTTTACCGGCACCGGTCACCCAGCCAATTTTTCCGCTGAAATCAAAACAGGCGCTCATTCGGCTGGCACCC
>NZ_VOQX01000283.1:0-617 GCF_016643525.1 Pantoea sp. Morm
CGAGTTCTCTCAAGCGCCTTGGTATTCTCTACCTGACCACCTGTGTCGGTTTGGGGTACGATTTCGTGTTACCTGGAGCTTAGAGGCTTTTCCTGGAAGCAGGGCATCAGTTACTTCACCGCCGTAGCGGCTCGTCATCACGCCTCAGTGTTAAAGAAGACCGGATTTGCCTGGTCTTCACACCTGCACGCTTAAACCGGGACAACCGTCGCCCGGATAACCTAGCCTTCTCCGTCCCCCCTTCGCAGTAACACCAAGTACAGGAATATTAACCTGTTTCCCATCGACTACGCTTTTCAGCCTCGCCTTAGGGGTCGACTCACCCTGCCCCGATTAACGTTGGACAGGAACCCTTGGTCTTCCGGCGAGCGGGCTTTTCACCCGCTTTATCGTTACTTATGTCAGCATTCGCACTTCTGATACCTCCAGCATGCCTCACAGCACACCTTCAGCGGCTTACAGAACGCTCCCCTACCCAACAACACATAGTGTCGCTGCCGCAGCTTCGGTGCATGGTTTAGCCCCGTTACATCTTCCGCGCAGGCCGACTCGACCAGTGAGCTATTACGCTTTCTTTAAATGATGGCTGCTTCTAAGCCAACATCCTGGCTGTCTGT
>NZ_VOQX01000284.1:0-605 GCF_016643525.1 Pantoea sp. Morm
ACGGCAGTGAATGCCGCCAACAACTCACAGTCAGGGATCTCGCCATGAGGAAATTTCTGTTCTTGCTGCTGTGGCTGCTGCCGGCCAGCAGCTACGCGCTCTGTTCGCTTTCGGCCCCCAGCGCCAGCTTTGGCACGCAAACCACGTTTTACGTGCAGTCGACGGCAGTCAATACCTCCAGTAACACCAACGTTAACTGCGGCACCGGCACGCTCAACCTGCTGGGCAGCGATTACGTCGCCTATGCGTTTACCACCGCCAACTACCTGAGCGGCACGCGCGCCACTATGAAGGCGTCTGCCAGCGGCACCGATAACGTGCCGATTCAGCTGTGCATCGACAGCGCCTGTGCCACCGAACTGCGCCAGGGCGGCAGCTATCGCTGGAACTCTTCCGCGCTGCTGGCGCTCGGCAACAGCCTCAATTTTGTCATTCCACTCTATTTCCGTACCGTGCCTGGCCAGGTGATTGCCGCCGGCAGTTACACCACCACCATCACGCTGACGGTGAGCTATAACGTGTGCGCCGGGTTGAACGTGGCGGGCGCGTGCGTCGGCACGGTGCAGAGCAGCAGCGGGACGGCGATGCCGATCACCGTGAATATG
>NZ_VOQX01000285.1:0-602 GCF_016643525.1 Pantoea sp. Morm
CTCCCCCGACAGCGTGAGAGCGTCATATTCCGGATGGCCGGTGACAAACGCCAGTCGTTTGTCTTTACTCGCCATCAGATAGGCACCGGTGCTCTCTGATTCGGCAAACAGCTCGAGATCGGTGTAGTCACGAATCAGCTGGCTGGGAAAATCAGCATAGCGTGAATGCGGTGCCAGGAAGTTGTCATCAAAACCGCGCGTCAGCAGCGCGTGCGGATGAAGGATCTGATGCTCATAGACGCCTGACAGCTTGTTCTGTCGCGTCTGTTTAGGAATGCCATACAGGATGTTAAGCGCCGCCTGCACCGCCCAGCAAACGAACAGGGTAGAAGTGACGTGCTCTTTCGCCCAGTGCAGCACGCGCTGAATCTGTGGCCAGTAGGCAACATCATTGAAATCAACCAGCCCCAGCGGCGCGCCGGTGACAATCAGGCCGTCAAAGTTATCGTTAGCGATATCGTCGAAGTTGCAGTAGAAGTTGTTCAGATGCTCGCTTGGTGTGTTGCGCGACTCGCGACTGTCGATGCGTAACAGCTGGACATCGATCTGCAGCGGCGAGTTAGAGAGCAGGCGCAGAAACTTGTTTTCCGTTTCAATTTTTT
>NZ_VOQX01000029.1:0-57082 GCF_016643525.1 Pantoea sp. Morm
GATGCTGTCTTCGCTGCCGTCATCGGCCAGCGTATTTTTAACGGCAACCGTGACTTTGGGCGAATATTCGGAAAGCACTGCGTCAAAATTATTTTTATTCAGATTAACTTTGGTTCGCTCTGATAATAGTGCGGACGCCTGACCATGACTGAAGTCGCCCGCCACCAGTAATTTCAGCGGAAGCTCGGTTTTCTTGCTTGCGCCACCGGTATGCAGGTCAAGTTTTAAGTTAATACGTGCCTTGGGGATTTCGGACTGAAAGGAAGAGTTAGACATGGCTGTCCCTGTTCTATTGAATGATAGAAACGGTCAATGCCAGTGAGAAATTAGTAAGAAAGGCAAACCCAGCCAGAACAACGTCCCGGTTCACGTCCTCCGACGGGAATAAAAACTCCGGAATTAAAAGCGAGTGCATTCCATTCACCAGCATATCGACACTATTTTTTAGGCATTTGTCTGAAATGAAAAATTTCGGATAAAACCCAATAGCCGCAGTGTAAGAACGTTCCCTGTCTGACCGGAAACGGAAAAATGTAAAACAATATTACACAACCCGATTTTAACATCTCCAGATCATCTTCATGATTAATAAGAATTTTCTTGCATTACCCCTTCAGGCCTTGTGGGATAAGGACATGCAACGAGAGATCAATTTGGCATAGGGCGTGATTCTGTTCAAAATGCCATCAATCAAGAGAAATATCTGATTTTGTACTTTGTTCAAAAATGAGAGGCCGGACGTGACTGAGCATGTGAAAAACAGACCACTTTTTCAAATTCCAACATTTCTTTTCGTTCGAATAAACGGGGTTTAATTATTTTCGTCAGATGAAATGACATAAAAAGATAAATTTTCGGATAGCAGCAGCGTGCATTTTTATACAGGACAATAATGTGATGCTGTTAAACCTCCCTGTTAAAAAGATCGATGCAAGCCTTGTACTACATCATTCCCAGGTATTTGAGCGAATATCCATCTGCGGGACAATGTTGGTACTATCCTGAGTATTAAGTGCTGTATTTCACTCAGGCAACACCTGACTGGTTTAAGCAGGCACATAGGGATGTGCAGCCGCATTTACTCGCTGTAGCGTAATCAGTAATGCAATTCTCGCAAAATTCAATGCAACTGCCCCGTCAGCGCTGACGCCATGCCGAGGGTGCCATGCCGTGCAGCTGGCGGAAGCGGTTGCTGAAATGGCTGGAAGAGTGGAAACCGCAGCGCAGGGCAATCTCGGTGAGCGACAGCGCGCTGAATTGCAGCAGTTGCTGCGCGGCTTCCATACGGCGGCGCATCACATACTGGTGTGGCGCTTCGCCGGTGCTGCTGCGGAACATACGTGCAAAATGGTATTCGCTGAGCGCCGCCTCTGCCGCCAGTTGGGCCAGCGTTAACGGCTGATCCAGCTGCGTATCGATCAGCGCCATCACGCGGCGCAATACCGCCGGCGCCAGTCCGCCGCGCACCTGCGGCAGCTGCCACTGTACCTGACTGTAGCGCTGCAGCAGATGGGTCATCAGCAGTGTTGAGGCGCTGCTCAGCATCAGCTGGTTAGCCGGCTGCTGCCAGTCGGCGCTCAGCAGAAAATGACGATACAGTTGGGTGATGCGGTCATCGTCGGCAAAAATCTTCTCATGCAGATTAAGCTGCGCCGGGCTGCGATCCCACACCTGCTCACCAAGGTGACGCAAATGCGTATCGGTGCAGTAGAGGTGCACGAAGGATAAATCCGCGCGCAGATCCCAGGTCGACTCGGTGCCAGACGGCATCAGGCAAAAGCGATCCGGCGCGCCGCCGTTGCGCCAGCCGTGCGGCGTTTTGTGCCAGGTATCGTAACCGTCAGCCACATAAAGGCTAAGCGTATGGTGATCGCTGAGGTTGGTCACGCGATCGCCACTGTTGAACCAGGCCGCCAGCCGAATGCCGCCGCTCAGCTGCACGCTATCGCGCAGCTGCGCTTTGTGACGCTGAAGCATAGTAAACGTCTGATATTCCGGCATGGTCTGACATCGCTCTCTGGATTGATGTCCTGTAGTTTACGCAACTGACCGGACAGAAAACAGGCCAATGCCGGACCAGGCGGGAAAAAGCGCAAGAATTTGCAAGTGCTGCGCAAAGTCATGCAAGCCGCGCTCCTGTCGCTCAGGCACACTGCGAGCCTGATTCCGCCGGAGAGTTTCTGATGAACCTGATGTTATACCTCGCGGTGGTGCTGATTTGGGGCACCACCTGGATTGCGATTTTTCTGCAGCAGCAGGCCGCCGATACGCCGATACTGGTGGCGGTGTTCTGGCGCTTCCTGTTCGCCTCGTTGACCATGCTGGTGCTTCTCCGGCTGCTGAAACGTCTGCGTACGCTGGATGCGCGTGACCACCTGTTTTGTCTGTTACAGGGCGGCTGCGTATTCGGTTTTAATTTTGTTTGCTTTTACCACGCGGCAGCGATGATCAGCACCGGACTGGAGTCGGTGATTTTTTCGATGGCGGTGCTGTATAACGCGCTCAACAGCTGGATCTTTTTCCGCCAGCGCCCGCCTTTCCGCCTGCTGCCCGCCGCCGCGCTGGGCCTCGGCGGGATTGTTGCGCTGTTCTGGCAGGATATTCAGTCAGCCCATGTTGCGCCGCAGCTGCTGTGGGGCGTGGGGCTGAGCGCGCTGGGCACGCTCGGTTTCTCCTTTGGCAATATGATTTCTACCCGCCATCAGCGTCGTCAGCGCGACGTGCTGACCACCAACAGCTACGCCATGCTGTACGGTGCGCTGATCATGGCCGTGCTGGCGCTGGTGAATGGCGACGCGCTGGCACCGGCACTCAATCTGCAGTGGCTGGGGGCGATGAGCTATCTGGCTTTGTTTGGCTCGGTACTGGGCTTTGGTGCCTACTTCACGCTGGTGGGGCGCATCGGTGCCAGCCAGGCGGCTTACAGCACCCAGCTGTTTCCACTGGTGGCGCTGACGCTTTCGACGCTGTATGAAGGCTATCAGTGGCATAGCAATGCCATCGTCGGGCTGGTGATGATTCTGGCAGGGAATATGGTGATGTTCGTGCGCTGGCCGGCTCATCGCCGGTTACGTCTGGCCTGAAGCAAGAGCGGGCATAGCGCCCGCTCTGTCACTCCTCTAGCGCCAGCCCCCGACGCCGATGTTGAGCTGGTGAGGTTGGTTAATGGCTTTTCTGGCAATCCAGTAAAGCAGAACGCGTTCATCATCTCTGTCGCGGTCGGCCATCGCCAGTAATTTCAGCGACAGGGTGGACCTGGTCACAGGCTGCTGTTCATCGCTTAACTCGATAACCGCCTGACCGATGATGCAGCAAACCTCATCCCCGCTGGATACGGATTCATATGCCCGGTCTTTCATATTTCCTCCTGTTGAATGAACTATAAGCCTGGCAAAGTTCCTGCGTTTTGCCGCGCAGATGCTGCGCTTAAAACACCCTGTTACACATGCTCACCTGTCGCAATGCCTGTTCATGTGACGACATCCGCGCTGCGCTTAAGCAAAGGCGCAATGCCATTCATACCGGTTTCACAGCATTTCATTCCGTCTCCCGCTCCGTTCACGCCCGTCCGCGCCACCCGCGCCCGCGTGAGGCTTATTATCGCTGCAGATTCCGTATTCCCGGATGGGAGAGAGAAAAATGACAACAGCCGTTACCCCTAATCATCAGCGTGTCCGTATCCTTACCCTCGCAGGCACCATCATTACCCAGTTCGCGCTCGGCTCGGTTTATACCTGGAGCCTGTTTAATGGCCAGCTGGCACAGAAACTGGATGCGCCGGTCAGCCAGGTGGCTTTTTCCTTTGGTCTGCTCAGCCTCGGTCTGGCGATTGCCTCCTCGCTGGCCGGCAAGCTGCAGGAGCGCTTTGGCGTGCGTAATGTCACTATCGGTGCAGGCATTCTGATGGCGATTGGCTTCTGGCTGACCGCCCATGCTGACAACCTGATGATGCTGTACCTGAGCGCCGGCATTCTGGTCGGTCTAGCCGATGGCGCGGGCTATCTGATGACGCTCTCTAACTGCGTGAAGTGGTTTCCGGAGCGCAAAGGGCTGATTTCGGCCTGTTCGATCGGCGCTTACGGCCTCGGCAGTCTCGGCTTTAAATTCATCTGTGGCGCGCTGCTCAGCACTCAGGGGCTGGAAAATACCTTTGTGATTTGGGGTGTGCTGGCGATGACGATGATTATTGCCGGTGCCCTGATGATGCGCGATGCGCCGCTGCAGCAGGCCGGCTCACGTCAGCAGCAGGCCACACAGGAGTTCACGCTGGCGCAGTCGGTGCGCCTGCCGCAGTACTGGATGCTGGCGCTGATGTTCCTGACGGCCTGCATGAGCGGTCTGTATGTGATTGGCGTAGCGAAGGATATTGGTGAAGGTCTGGTGCACCTGAGTACGCAAACGGCGGCCAATGCGGTGACGATAATTGCTATTGCCAATTTGAGCGGACGACTGATTCTCGGCGTGCTGTCGGACAAAATGGCGCGCATCCGGGTCATTTCGCTGGCACAGCTGGTTTCGCTGAGCGGCATGAGCATCCTGCTGTTCACCCACATGAATGAAACCACCTTCTTCCTGTCGCTGGCCTGCGTGGCGTTCAGCTTTGGCGGCACCATCACCGTCTTCCCGTCACTGGTCAGCGATTTCTTCGGCCTCAACAACCTGACCAAAAACTACGGCCTGATCTATCTCGGCTTCGGCATCGGTAGCGTGCTTGGCTCGCTGGTGGCTTCGGTGTTCGGCGGCTTCACCGTGACCTTCAGTCTGATTATGACGCTGCTGGTGATCTCGCTGGTGCTGTCGCTCAGTATCCGTCTGCCAAATCGTCAAAACCTGGTCGCGCCGGTACTGCATAATTAATTCACCACCCTGCCGTGTAAATGCACGGCAGGCTTTTTACTGATAACCACAGAATTGATCACGCGTTGAGAATGACTGTTATTTAACCTTGCATTTCAGAGTAATCGGGTTATTATCAGGCGCTATTCAGCTTATTCCGATTGGTTTATTTCCCGCCCTGTCACTTTTAGCTTTTAATTGACATATCTGGTAATAATTACGGAAATAACTCTACATTCACTGCATCTTCACTCCACTTTTCCCGGTTAATCTGGCCTCATTGGAAAAGAGGAGGACTCTCCATGAAGAAGTTAATAAAAGTCGCTTCGGTGGTGGCGATGATGACCATGCTAAGCGGGTGTATTATCGAGCACGACCATGGACGCGGTCCCGGCTGGGGCCACGGGCACGGCGGCGGCTGGCATCACGGCCATGGCGGCTATCGTCACTGGTAATTGGGCAAAGCACACACAGCACATAATAAAAAATGAATAAAGAAAGGGCGGGAATCAATCCCGCCCTTATTTTTTAGCTTTTCACCGCGTAATTACATTGATACCAGACTTTCTTCAGGCCAGGCAAATTGCTGTCCTGCGCCGGAAGCGATTCGACTTTATCGAAGCCGCGCTGGTTACAGTAATTCGCCAGATCAAGTTCCAGCGCATCTTTATCCAGCTTCTGTGGATCGTAACGATACTGTACGGTATTTGAACGGGCATCTTCATCCACGCGCTCAAAACCCCCGGGTTTGCTGACACTACAACCGGCCAGCATAAAAAGCGCTAACGCGCTAATAAGCATTTTATTCATTAGGATGTCCTCATCAGACGTTGCAGTGTAAAAGGCAACGCCACACGCCTCTATAGGAAAAAGACGCGAAATGTCCGATTAATGCAAAGCTTTCGCCAATCAAATCAATAAAACCAAACGGTTTTCCTTATCACATCAGCAGTGAGAAGATGACTTCAGACAAAACGAAGTCTGCACCACACCAGGTGATACCCACAAAAAGACATACTGAAAGTGACCTTTATGCCCGTGCTGAGCGGGCTTTTTTTTCGCCCGTTATCCGGTAAGGCTGACCATCTTACGCAAAAGATTGGCCGCTTGTTTGTCCGGCAATGCGAGAATTCCGCTGTAAAGATCAATCGACATCGCGCACATCGTGCCGCGATCCACCGCCGTATCCGCCGGCATATTCAGCTGCTGCAGCTTATCGCCCCACTTGCCATACAGTTTTTCCACCACACGCTGCAGATCGCGCTGCGCCTGAGACTGATCCACCGCCAGCTCATCGCCGGTACTGTTTTGCAGCAGTGCCTCGAGCGCTTCACCATCGCGCTGATTAAGCTCCGGCGACAGCACCTGTTGCAGATTGACGCCACCGCTGACCTGCGGATAGAGGAAACGGAAGCAGCGCTGCGTATCCTGCTGCTGCAGCGCCTGCATCTCCTGCACCGAAACGCGGATATAGTTGATGATCGCCGCATCGCTGGCGCGCGCCATGCGCTGATTCACCAAATCCATCAGCCAGCCGCGCATATCGCCCAGCGCCTGTTCCGCAGGTACGCCCTCTGCCAGCTTGTGCTGCAGCTCGCGATTGAGCAGTTGCCACAGCGCCGGCTCCTGCACTTTCAGCACGCGATAACCCGGCGCGTCGCTCAGTTGGGTAGCCACCTGCGCCGCCAGCGCCTCGCGCTCCTGACGCGGATGCAGCCAGCTAAACCACAGCAGATTGGCCAGCAGCACAGGCAGCAAAAACAGCAGGACACCCTGCCAGACGCGCAGCGCGGTGGTGCGCAGCAGTATCACGATGATGATCGCCAGCACCACAAAAGCGGCCAGCGTGAGCGGGAAAAGCGAGAACATGGAGCGACATTAATCCTTGCGAACGTCAATTAAAACCGGACAGCTGGCGCGTTCAATCACTGTTGCGCTTACCGAGCCTTTCAGCAGGCGGTTGAGCGGCGACAGGTGACGACGGCCCATTATAATCATACTGGCGTGCAACGCCTCAGACTGCGCCACAATGGTTTCCGCCGCTTCACCGGCCAGAATCAGCCCGCGTGCGTCAATGCCAGCGCGCAGCAGCGGTGCCAGCGCATGGCGTACCACCATTTCAGCTGTATTTTGTTCATCCTGCGCCACGACAAAATCGTCCGGGTCTTCCCCGGCGTCGATCTCAATCGGCTGATTGCACGACGAATATGCCGGATCGACACAGCACAGCACGGTGACCTGCGCCTGTTGCGCCAGCGCCTGTTCAATGGTCAGGGCGATCACTTTTTCCGCCACCGGTGAGTTATCGATGGCCATCAGCAAGGTTTTCATCAGTCGGTTATCCTTCCGCAGCAGTTATTTTGCCAATTTCGCGAATCAGCGCCTCTTTACACTTTATCAGCGCTGTCCGGTAATGCGCTTCCTGGCGGTGAAAACGTGCCGTCGGCACCAGCAGTGAGATTGAGAAGCGCCCGAACAGCGTATCAATCGCGACCGCCATGGTGGAAATGCCCTCCAGCGTTTCGCCGCGATCGATAGCCAGTCCGCTGGCGCGCACCTCCGCAATCAGCGTCAGCAACTGCGGCAGCGTTTTTACCGTCATTTCCGTCAGTTCCGCATAGGCTTCGCCGACCATCACCCGCACATCTTCGTCGCTCTCCAGCGCCAGCAGCGCCCGGCCACCGGACGTACTGTAGAGCGGCAGATTCAGGCCGATGTGTGGCACCACGCGCAGCTCACGCGTGGCCACCACGTAATGGACAATCGCCAGCTGCGTCCCGCTGGCCCGCGCCAGCGACACCGTTTCATTGATTTCCGCCGAGAGTTGTTCGAGGAACGGCCGGACAATTTCCACCACGTCACTGTGCACGCTGGAGATCAGCTTCAGCAACGCCGGACCGAGGCGCAGCCCGCCTGCCCCGCCGCTGCGCACCAGCTGCGCGCTATCCAGCGCCGCCACGATGCGCTGGACCGTCGAGCGCGGCAGATCGACCACCTGCGCAATTTCACCCAGACTCATGCCGCCCGGATGCTCACCGAGCGCATTTAAAATTTTTGCCGCACGCGCAATGACCTGAATGCCACCCGCTTTTTCATCCTCACGGCTTGAGGGAGGTTCTACCATGATACGTTCCTTTTTGGCCTGTCCTACTTTAGCGCGAACGATCGCACTTTTACACCCTGTATCACATTGCAATACACCATATCGAAATGTAAGATGCGAGCTGTATCACATCGCAATACACTGCATCAACCAATAACGAGACACCTGTTATGAATGCCCAGCCCGTGGCGGCACCGGCACCGCATCCTTTTACCCTGCGCCTCGCGCTGGGGCTGGTGGGGGTGCTGATCGCCGCGCTGACCTCCGGATTAAACGATCGCGTTACCGACATCGCGCTGGCCGATATCCGTGCCGCAGTCGGCATTAGCTACGATGACGGCAGCTGGATTATTTCGGCCTATCAGGCAGCGGAAGTCGCCGCGATGATGATTGCGCCGTGGTTCGCCGTCACCTTTTCGCTGCGCCGCTTCGCGCTGGCGGTGTCGGCCGGTTTCATGGTGTGCGGTGTTCTGCTGCCCTTTATGCCCACGGCTCCGCTGTTTATTGCGCTGCGCGTGGTGCAGGGACTGTTTGGCGGCGCCCTGCCGCCGCTGCTGATGACGGTGGCGCTGCGCTTTCTGCCACCGCCGATCAAACTTTATGGGCTGAGTGCTTACGCCCTCACCGCCACGTTTGGCCCGAATCTGGCGGCGTCGCTGGCGGCGTTCTGGACCGATGACGTCAGCTGGATGTTTGTGTTCTGGCAGGTGGTGCCGGCCATGCTGATCGCCATGCTGCTGATCGGCTGGGGTCTGCCGCAGGATCCGCTGCGCACTGAGCGATTTAAACAGATTGACCTGTTCGGCATGCTGAGCGGCTGCTCGGGCATGGCGCTGCTGATTCTGGCGCTGACGCAGGGTGAGCGTCTCGACTGGCTCAGCTCGCCGCTGTTTGTCGCCCTATTATTCAGCGCGCTGGCGTTGCTGATTGTGTTCTTTATTAATGAATGGTTTCACCCGCTGCCGCTGTTTAAGTTGCAGATGCTGCGCCGCCGTAATTTGTCGCACGGTTTGCTGGCGCTGGCGGGTGTACTGATTCTGGCGCTGTCCGGTTCGGCGCTGCCGTCGGCCTATTTTGGTCAGGTGGAGGGGTTTCGCACGCTGCAGTTCGCGCCGCTGGCGTTGACCATCGGCCTGCCACAGCTGCTGATTGCACCGCTGGTCGCCAGCCTGCTGAATATCCGCTGGATTGACTGCCGCTGGGTGCTGAGCGTCGGTGTGCTGCTGCTGGCAACCGCCTGCCTGCTCGGCATGCAGATCACTACCGACTGGGCGCGGCAAAACTTCTGGCTGATGCAGATCTTGCAGGCGTTTGGTCAGCCGATGGTGATTCTGCCGGTGCTGATGAGCGCCACCAGCGTGGTCGCGCCGCCGGAAGGGCCGTTCGCCTCCGCCATGTTCAATACCGTACGCGGCTTTGCCAGCATTGCCGCCAGCACGCTGGTGGAGTGGTTTATCAGCCATCGTGAGCAGTTTCACTCCAGCGTGCTGGTCGATCAGGCTGCCAGTCGCAGCTGGCTGATGACCGCAGCGGATAGCCAGCAGGCCAGCAGCAGCCTGCCGCTGTTGGCCGACGGCAGCGCCAGCAGCGCGGCCAATCTCAGCGGCTTCGCCACCCTGCTGAAGCATCAGGCCATGGTGCTGAGCCTGAGCGATGCGTATCTGATGCTGATCGCCTTCGCTGCCGGGCTGTTAGTGCTGACGCTGTGCCTGGCGAAACGCGTCTGGCCACCGCAAACCCTGATTCAACCTGTTACCAAAACTCCGGAATAACTGTTATGCACGCTTTTGCTATGAAACGAACAATCCTGCTGAGCGCCCTGCTGCTGGTTTTGCTGGCGATGGCGTTCTGGCTGTGGTCAGCCATGACCGGCAACGACCATCGCACTGATGATGCCTGGGTGAATGCCGATTACACGCTGGTGGCCCCGAAGGTGTCCGGCTACATTGCCCACGTCAACGTGCAGGATAACCAGCGCGTGCGGGCTGGCGACGTGCTGGCGACGCTCGACGACCGCGACTATCGCGTGGCGCTGGAGACCGCGCGGGCTAATCTGCAGGTCAGCGACGCCAAACGGCTGAGCGCGCAGGCGCAGCTCGACCAGCAGCAGTCCACCATTGCCGAGGCCCGCGCCACGCTGGCCGCCAGTCAGGCATCGGCACAGTATGCCGGACAGAGCGCGGCGCGCTACAACCAGCTGTACAAGAGCGGCACCATAGCCGCTGACGATCAGCAGAAAGCCAGCTCAACCCAGCGTTCTGCGGCCGCTACGGTGCGCCAGAGCGCAGCGGCGCTGGCGGCGGCCGAACAGCAGGTGAAGGTACTTGAGGCCGCGCTGCGTCAGGCGGAGGCTGATGTCGCGGCGGCGCAGGCCAGCGTCGACCAGGCCGGGCTGAATCTCTCTTATACGCGTATTGTTGCGCCGGTGGATGGCATGGTGGGTCAGCGTTCGGTGCGCGTGGGAGCCTGGGTCAGCGCGGGTACGCGTCTGCTGGCCGTGGTGCCGCTACAGCAGACTTACATCACCGCCAACTATCTGGAGACGCAGCTGGCGGATGTGCGCCCGGGCCAGAGAGTGGTGGTGAAGATTGATGCATTGCCCGGCAAGACCTTCACCGGTCACGTTGACAGTATCGCGCCCGCTACCGGCGCCACGTTTTCCGCGATTGCCCCCGATAACGCCACCGGCAACTACACTAAAGTGGTTCAGCGTTTGCCGGTGAAAATTGTGCTGGATCCGCATCAAAGCGATCTGGCGCAATTACGTGTCGGCATGTCGGCGATTCCGCAGATTGAGACCCGATGAAAATGTGAGCAACTTCTCAGAAGTGACCTATTTATTTTCGGATCGATTCCGCGTAAATTAGCGCTCGATCCTGTTTCGGGGCAGCCCGAAGCGACCTGAGTAGAAAGCGTGTAGCGATGATGAACTCCACCTTTCTCTTATTCTGTTCGGGTTACGCTGGTTTGGGATCGCCATCATTGTAACCGCTCAGAGGAGTTGTTTTGTGAAATACGCCTTGATGGGAATCTCTTTCTTCGTCTTACTTTGGGTCGGCACCTTCGTGCTGATGCTGTAAAGACGCCAGCCGGGGCGACCGCTCAGTCGCCCCGATTTGTAGTTACTCTGCTTCTTCCACCGCTTTTACCGTTCCCGGCAAAATACCGTCGGCGCGGAACATCGCTTTAATGCCACGCACCGCCTGACGAATACGATCGCTGTTTTCAATCAGGGCAAAACGCACGTGGGTATCGCCGTAATCACCAAAGCCAATGCCCGGCGAGACGCACACTTTCGCCTCCTGCAGCAGCCGTTTGGCGAATTCGAGCGAGCCCAGATGCGCGTAATGGTCGGGGATTTTCGCCCAGACGTACATGGACGCTTTCGGCAGATCGACCATCCAGCCTGCCTCATGCAGCCCTTTTACCAGTACATCGCGCCGGCGTTTATACTGCTCGGCGATATCACGCACGCACTGCTGATCGCCCTCCAGTGCCGCAATCGCCGCCACCTGCAGCGGTGTGAAGGTGCCGTAGTCGTGATAGCTTTTGATGCGTGCCAGTGCCGCCACCAGCTCTTTGTTGCCGACCATAAAGCCGATGCGCCAGCCCGCCATGTTGTAGCTTTTTGACAGGGTAAAGAATTCCACCGCCACATCGCGCGCGCCCGGCACCTGCATAATCGAGGGCGCTTTCCAGCCGTCATAGGTGATGTCAGCGTAAGCCAGATCGTGGATGACCAGCACGTTGTACTGTTTCGCCAGCGCGATGACGCGCTCGAAGAAGTCCAGCTCCACGCACTGCGATGTCGGGTTGGACGGAAAGCCGAGGATCATCATCTTCGGTTTCGGGTAACTTTCGCGGATGGCGCGTTCCAGCTCATTGAAGAAATCGACGCCAGCAACCAGCGGCACCGAGCGCACCTGCGCGCCGGCGATCACCGCACCGTAGATGTGAATCGGGTAGCTGGGATTGGGCACCAGCACGGTGTCGCCGTGATCGAGCGTCGCCAGCATCAGGTGCGCCAGGCCCTCTTTCGAGCCGATGGTAACGATGGCTTCGGACTCCGGATCGATATCCACCTGGTAACGCTCGGCGTACCAGCGCGATATGGCGCGGCGCAGGCGCGGAATCCCTTTGGAGGTAGAGTAGCCGTGCGTGTCTTCACGCTGTGCCACCTGACAGAGCTTTTCCACGATGTGCGGCGGTGTCGCGCCATCCGGGTTGCCCATGGAAAAATCGATGATGTCTTCGCCGCGCCGGCGCGCAGCCATTTTCAATTCAGCCGTGATGTTAAATACATAGGGGGGCAGACGTTCAATACGCGAGAAACGACGGGGTGTGCTGTTATCAGCCATGATGTCCTCTGGATTACGTTAGCGCCCGGACCGTCCGAGCGACGCTGGTCACTGCCGTGACCGAAACAAGAACATAACGCGCTGATAACAATATTGTCGAGGGGGGACGGCAAATTTTTTAGCCTGCTTCGTTTAAGCGCCCAAACACCCAATCGTTTACCCACTGGCCGTTGAGACGGTAATTATCGCGCAGCGTGCCTTCCAGCGCGAAACCGTTCTTTTCCAGAATGCGCCGTGACGGCCAGTTGCCCTCAATCACCAGCGCTTTGAGTTTGTGGAAGTCGGCCTGCAGCAGGAACGTGCACAATGCCTGCAACGCTTCGCTGCCGTAGCCCTGACCGGTACAGGCGTGGCGCAGCATGTAACCCACTTCGGCCTGACGATACGGATGCCATTCGGCGCTGCAGCCAAACAGGCCAATCGCTTCACCGCTGTCGCGCAGGCGCGCCACCAGGCACAGCATGTGAAAACTGCTGGGTTGCCACGGTGCCAGCCGCTCGTTAAAGCGCTGGCGGATGTCGTTTTCATCGGGGATCTCGCTCACCCAGGTCATGGTCGCGGCATCTTCATGTACCGCTTTGAAAATCTGCCAGTCTTCCGGCTGTAACCGGCTGAGGGACAAACGAGGGGTGAGTAATTGCATGGCCACGCTCCGCTGTTGTGCTTACGGCAACATAGCAAACCGCATCCGTGACAACCAGTGACCGCTGCACGCTTTCAGCAATCCTCTTTTTAGCACTCAGGATTTCCTCTTTTCAGTTTCATAGCGGATAATCTGCCTTGCTTCCCTTCAGGATCGGATGTGACGGGCGGATCTGGTCGCCATAAATGGCGCCCCTACGGTGCATCTGCGGTCTTGCAGGGTGCGCATCTTCGTATCTGGTCGCCATAAATGGCGCCCCTACGGTGTGTCAGCGGCCAATTTTACACGGCGCGCATCTTCCAATCTGGTCGACATAAATGGCGCCCCTGCAATGCATCTGCGGTCTTGTAGGGTGCGCATTGATGCGCACCGGCAGTGCGCACCTTCATATCTGGTCGCCATAAATGGTGACCCTGCAGTGCATCCGCGGTCTTGCAGGTTGCGCATTGATGCGCACCAGCAGCACGCACCTTAAAAATTGATCCATGCTATGAGAAACGTCTGCAGCTTGCCGGGACGCTGGCGGATCGCGATCACATTTTTTATCATGTCCGCAACCTTGCCTGCTCCGGAGAACACCGTGCCTTCCCATTTCGACATGCTGCTGGCGGTGTTTGACCGCGCCGCGCTGATGCTGATCTGCCTGTTCTTCCTGACCCGCACCCGCGTATTTCGTCAGCTACTGCAAAAAGATGAACACTCAATCGGCGAAAAAGCCGTGGTGACCGCCATCTTCTCGCTGTTTGCGCTGTTCAGCACCTGGTCCGGCATCAACGTTGACGGCTCACTGCTCAACGTCCGGGTGATTGCGGTCATGGCGGGCGGCATTCTGTTCGGGCCGTGGGTCGGCATTGCAACCGGCGTGATTGCCGGCGTGCACCGCTTCCTGATTGATATCGACGGCATCACCTCGGTGCCCTGTCTGATTACCAGCATCGTCGCCGGTATCGCCGCCGGCGCCATCAACCGCTTCGTCAGCAAAGAGCAGCGCTGGCGCGCCGGCATCCTCGGCGGCATGCTGTGTGAAAGCCTGACCATGCTGCTGATCGTGCTGTGGGCGAAACCGATGTCACTCGGTTTAACCATCGTGTCGGAAATTGCGCTGCCGATGATTCTCGGCGCGTCGAGCATTGGTTTGATTGTGCTGCTGGTGCAGAGCGTCGAAGGGGAAAAGGAGGCGATTGCCGCGCGTCAGGCCAAGCTGGCGCTGGAGATTGCCAACAAAACCCTGCCGCTGTTTCGTCAGGTTAATAGCGACTCGCTGCGCAAAGTGTGCGCCATCATTCGCAGCGACATCCATGCCGATGCGGTGGCGATCACTAACACCAAACAGATTCTGGCTTACGTCGGCTACGGCGAGCAGAACTACCACAACGGCGACGACGGCATCAGTCCGACCACCGCGCAGGCGATCGCCAGCGGAAAAATTATCATTAAGAATAACGATGAGGCACACCGCACCAAAGACATTCACTCAATGCTGGTGATTCCCCTTTGGGAAAAAGGGGAAGTGACCGGCACGCTGAAAATCTACTATCGCCGCGCCCATCGCATTACCGGTTCGCTGAAAGAGATGGCGGTCGGCCTGTCGCAAATCATCTCGACGCAGCTGGAAGTCTCGCGTGCCGAGCAGCTGCGCGAGATGGCCAATAAAGCGGAACTGCGCGCGCTGCAAAGCAAAATCAACCCGCACTTCCTGTTTAACGCGCTGAATGCTATCTCCTCATCGATTCGCCTGAACCCGGACACGGCGCGCCAGCTGGTGATTAATCTGTCGCGCTACCTGCGTTACAACCTGGAACTCAACGACGATGAACCCATCGACATCAAAAAAGAGCTGTGGCAGGTGAAAGATTACATCGCCATTCAGCAGGCACGGTTTGGCGACAAGCTGTCGATGATTTACGACATCGATGAAGATCTGCACTTTTCGCTGCCCAGCCTGCTGATCCAGCCGCTGGTGGAGAATGCCATCGTGCACGGTATTCAGCCCTGCCGTGGCAAAGGCGTGGTCACGCTGAGCGTGAAAGATCTGGGCGATCGCGTGCGCGTGGCGGTGCGCGATACCGGTGCCGGCATCAGCGAAGAGGTGGTCAGCCGGGTGGCGCGCAACGAAATGCCGGGCAACAAAATTGGCCTGCTAAATGTGCATCACCGGGTGAAACTGCTGTCCGGCCACGGCTTAACCATCACCCGTCATCAGCCCGGTACGGAAATCGCCTTTACCCTCAGCAAAAGTGGTCAGCGGCTGTCTGGCCCGCTCACCCCGTTAGCGGAAACCTCAGCGTGAAAGCCATTATTGTCGAAGACGAATTCCTTGCGCAGCAGGAGCTAAGCTGGATGATCCAGCAGCATAGCCAGATCAGCATCGAAGCCTGCTTTGATGATGGGCTGGAAGTGCTGAAGTATCTGCAGACTCATCGGGTGGACGTGATTTTCCTCGATATCAACATCCCGTCGCTGGACGGCATGCTGCTGGCGCAGAACATCAACCAGTTTATCCATAAGCCGCTGATTGTGTTTATCACCGCGTGGAAAGAGCACGCGGTCGAGGCCTTCGAATTACAGGCGTTTGACTACATCCTCAAGCCGTATCACGAGTCGCGCATCATCACCATGCTGAACAAGCTGGAGGCCAGCGCACAACAGCAGCAGGCGCAGCAGCACAATCCGGCAGCCAGCGCGCCGCAAACGGTGAATTTAGTTAAAGATGAGCGCATTATCGTGACCGATATCAACGATATCTATTACGTTGAAGCGCATGAGAAGCTGACCTTTGTCTACACGCGGCGCGAAGCCTATGTGATGTCGATGGCGATCAGCGAGTTTTGCAGCCGTTTGCCTGAGTCGATGTTCTTTCGCTGCCACCGTTCCTACTGCGTTAATCTGAGCAAGATTGGCGAGATCGAACCGTGGTTTAACAACACCTATCTGGTGAAGCTGCGCGACATGGATGCGCAGGTGCCGGTGAGCCGCAGCAAGGTGAAGGCGTTTCGCCAGCTGATGCATCTTTGAAGGCGAACGGCACGGGAAGCCGTTCGCCCGTCAGGTTACAGCACGCGCCCCAGCGCCTGGCGCAGATGGGCACCGGCGCCAAGCAGGCCCGGCTGGTCGTGAGTAATCATGTAGACCGGGATATCAACGAGGTAATCGCGGAAGCGGCCTTTGTCTTCAAACGCCGCACGGAAGCCGGACGCTTTAAAGAACTCGAGGAAGCGCGGCACGATGCCACCGGCAATGTAGACGCCGCCAAAAGTGCCAAGGTTCAGCGCCAGGTTACCGCCAAACCGTCCCATGATGACGCAGAACAGCGTCAGCGCACGGCGGCAGTCAATGCAGCTGTCCTGCAGTGCCCGCTCGGTGACATCTTTAGGCTTGAGGTTTTCCGGCTCGCGCTGATCGGATTTCACAATCGCCCGATACAGGTTAACCAGTCCGGAACCCGACAGCACGCGCTCGGCAGAAACGTGACCCAGTTCGGCGCGCAGTACTTCGAGAATCGCATCTTCTTCTTCGCTGTTTGGCGCGAAGTCAACGTGACCGCCCTCACCCGGCAGGCTGACCCAGCGCTTATCAACGTGCACCAGATGGCTGACGCCGAGCCCGGTGCCAGCACCGTAGATGGCAATCGGTTTATCCTGCACCGGCGTTTTGCCACCGAACTGGATGACGTCCTGTGCGGTCAGCATCGGAATCGCCATGGAAACCGCGGTGAAATCGTTGATGATTTCCAGCGTCGCAAAGCCCAGACTTTCCTTCATCTGACGCGTTGAGAAGGCCCAGTCATGGTTGGTCATCTCCACCCAGTCGCCGGTGATCGGACAGGCGATGGCGATGCAGCCGTCGGTAATGTCCTGTTTTTGCTCATCCAGATAGTGACGGATAACTGCTTCAAGGTTGTCGTAGTCTGATGTTGAGAATGTTTTGGCCTGGGAGATGGCGCCGGTCTCCACCTCACACAAGGCGAGACGAGCGTTAGTGCCGCCCACATCGCCGACCAGGGCGTATTTTGTCATTCTTCTGCTGCTCCGCTTGGGTCATAAACAAGTGCAGGACACTATAAAAGCCTGCCAATAAAACAACAACGCTCACCTTGCACGATGAGCGTTGGTCATTCAGTGCGACGCACAGCCTGACTGTCGCCAGCCCAACTGTACAGAGGCAACTGTCCTAAACTTTGTGGCTATTTCGCTGGTGCAGCGCCGCCGTGACGGTGCGCAGCAGCGGCGGCAAATCCTGTTTCTCCATCACCACTTCAATCAGTGACAGGCAACGCGCCTGGCTGAGCAGCGCCATCACGGCGTCGAGCTGCGCCGTTTCACTGATGCGCCAGCTCTGAGCCGCACAATTCAGGCTCATCGCCTGCGGCAGCGCGGTCCAGTTCCACTGCGCGATGTCGTTGTAGCGCTGTTCCGCTCCATGGATCGCGCGTTCGACAGTGTATCCCTCATTATTCAGCAGAAAAATGATCGGGCTTAAGCCGTCGCGCTGGATCGATCCCAGTTCCTGAATGGTCAGCTGCGCCGATCCATCGCCGATGATCAGAATGACGCGGCGGTCAGGCTGCGCCGTCTGGGCACCAAAGGTGGCGGGTAAAGTATAGCCAATGGAACCCCATAAAGGTTGTACCAGCAGCTGCGCATCATGCGGTAAACGTAGCGCGGCAGCGCCAAACGCCGCCGTGCCCTGATCAGCAAGGATAATATCACCGGGCTGCAGGAAACGCTGCATCGCCTGCCAGAAAGCCTGCTGACTGATTACGGCGGCAGCAGCGGGCGGTGCATCGTCCGGCATGTCGGCCACGCCCGTGGCCCAGTGCGCGCAGTGGCGCTGATAAACCGGCAGCAGCGCGGCCAGCGCCTGCGCCATGCTCAGCGGTGCGAAGGTTTCTCCGGCGACGCTGGCATGAAACGGCTGCAGATCAATCACCCGCTGCGCCGACAGCTGCTGGGTAAACCCGGCGGTCAGGGTGTCGGTAAAACGCACGCCGACGCACAGGGTGACATCGGTGTCTTCAATTGCCGCGCGCACGGTTTCGCGGCTGCCGCTGGCGGCGTAGGTGCCGACGAAGCCCGGTTGCTGCTCATCCAGCACGCCCTTGCCCATCAGTAGCGTGGCAGCCGGAATGGCGCGCAGCGCACGCAGCTCAGCCAGCGGTGCCTGCAGCTGCCAGCGGGCAGCGAGAAAATCGGCCAGCAGCGCCACGCGCTGCGCCGGTGCCAGCAGGCGCTCCGCCGCTGCGGCAAACGCCTGCGCCACGTCGCGGTTTTCAGCCGGTACCGGGCTGGCGCTGGCTGACGGCAGCGTTACCGTGGCGGCGGCGACATCCACCGCCAGCAGCAAATAGCCCGGACGGTGCTGCTGTAGCGCGCCAGCGATGACCCGATCAATTTCAGCCACGGCGTTGTCGGCGCTCAGCACCGCGCTGGCGGCACTGACTTCCTTGGCCATGCGCAGAAAATGGCCAAAATCGCCGTCGCCGAGCGAATGATGCACGCAGTCGCCCTGCTGCTGGGCGTGGCTGGCGGGAGCGCCGACGATGTGAATCACCGGCACATATTCGGCGTAGCTGCCGGCGATGCCGTTAATCGCACTAAGTTCACCGACGCCAAAGGTGGTCAGCAGCGCGGCCGCGCCGTTGCAGCGACCGTAACCATCGGCCGCATAGGCGGCATTCAGTTCATTAGCGCAGCCGACCCAGGTAATGCCGGGATGGTCAATGACGCTGTCGAGAAATTGCAGGTTGTAGTCGCCGGGTACGCCGAACAGATGGCGGATACCCGCCTGGTGCAAACGATGCAGTAAATAGTCGCCAACGTTAAGAGTGTTCATCGACCGCTCCTGTGAGGGGGAATGATCAGGAGTATTAGCGATGTGGCTGAACTGGCGAGATTTTCGCCATCATCGCGCTGTCATGCATGGCAAGCATTCGTTACGACGACAGAAAATTCTGTAAGTTGCGATCTTTGCCGCGTTACGGCGCAGTGTAAACGCATACACTGCTATGCTGATGCCACTTTCTCCCACCTGAGACAGGAACGCTGCATGAGTACTTTTCCCCACGCCGAACGTTATCACCAGATGCAGTATCGCCGCAGCGGCCGCAGCGGCCTGAAGCTGCCGGCGATTTCGCTGGGTCTATGGCACAACTTTGGCGACAGCACGCGCGTCGACAACAGCCGCGCGCTGCTGCGTCACGCGTTCGATCGCGGTATAACCCATTTTGATCTGGCCAATAACTACGGGCCGCCGCCCGGTTCCGCGGAGAGCAACTTTGGCCGCATTCTGCGCGAAGATTTTCACGGCCTGCGCGACGAGCTGGTGATCTCCACCAAAGCGGGTTACACCATGTGGGACGGTCCGTACGGCGACTGGGGCTCACGCAAGTACCTGATTTCCAGCCTCGATCAAAGCCTGAAGCGCATGGGGCTGGAGTATGTGGATATCTTTTATCACCATCGTCCGGATCCGGAAACGCCGCTGGAAGAGACCATGCGCGCGCTCGATCAGGTGGTGCGTCAGGGTAAAGCGCTGTACGCGGCGATTTCGAACTACCCGGCGGATAAAGCCGCCGCCGCTATCGCCATGCTGCGCGATCTCGGCACCCCCTGCCTGATCCACCAGCCGCGCTATTCGATGTTCGAACGCACGCCGGAACAGGGTCTGCTGGACGTGCTGGGCGACAATGGCGTCGGCTGTATTGCTTTCTCGCCGCTGGCCGGTGGCGTGCTGACCGACCGCTATCTGCAGGGCATTCCGCAGGATTCGCGCATCGCCAGCGGCAGCAAATTCCTCAACGAAAACCAGCTAACGCCAGAGAAGATGGCAAAGGTGCAGCAACTGCAGGCGCTGGCACAGCAGCGCGGTCAAAAGCTGGCGCAAATGGCGCTGCGCTGGGTGCTGCGCGACACGCGCGTCACGTCGGTGCTGATTGGTGCCAGTAAAAGCGCGCAGATTGATGATGCCGTCGACATGCTGAGCCAGCCTGAATTAACCGCGGACGAGATCGCCGCCATTGAGCAAATTTTGGTGTAACCGTTTACCCGCCCGGACTTTTCCGGGCGCTGTCCTTAGCAGAAAACGCTGCGCAACCTTTCGCTGGCACTTTTTCAGACTAAATCTCAAGGCGTGTCTGGTCCGATATGGCACACTAGCGCCACGGTAGCCTCGATGCTATCGATGAGGAGAAAGTATGAAACGTGCAATTTTGTTTGCCGCTTTGCTGGCAACGTTATCCCCTCTGGCGCTGCACACAGCTGAAGCCAGTAGCGCTACCATCAATCTGGCCCCTGGCGTCACGCTGCATCTCGGCGATCGCGATCGTCGCGGCTACTACTGGGACGGCGGTCGCTGGCGTGAACCGCGCTGGTGGCACGATCGCTATCAGTACAACGATCATCGCTGGTGGCGTCACGAAGAGTGGAAACGCCATCGAGCCTGGGAGCGTGAACGTGAGCGCCGCTGGCACGAGCGCGAACGTCGCGAACACTGGCGTCACGATCGCCGGCACGACCGCCACGACCATCATCACCATTAAAAAAAATCCCGGCGCAGACGCAGCCGGGATTTTTTTATTCAGTTATTCGCTTACCAGCCGAGCGCTTCGCCCACCAGCAGATAGATATTCAGCGCCACCACCAGCACCACAATCAGACGCCCGGCATTTTGCATCAGGCGTGAGTTCACCAATTCATCGCCCATGATGTCACGGTTCCCGGTGAACGACAGCAGCGGAATCAGCGCCAGCGCAATACCGAAGCTCAGCAGCACCTGGCTCATCACCAGAATGCGCGTCGGATCCCAACCCGCCCAAATAACAATAAAGGACGGCAGCATGGTAATGGTACGACGGAACCACAGCGGAATGTGGAAGCGGATAAAGCCCTGCATCACCACCTGGCCGGCCAGCGTGCCCACCACGGTAGAAGAGAGGCCGGCCGCTACCAGACTCAGCCCGAACACAATCGCCGCCGCGTGACCCAGCAGCGGCTGCAGCGTCAGATAGGCCTGGTCGAGATCGACAATGCTGGTGTGACCGCTAAAGTGGAACGCGGCCGCTGCGGTGGCCATCATCGCCAGGTTAACGAAACCGGCAATGGTCATGGC
This sequence comes from Pantoea sp. Morm, assembly GCF_016643525.1. Lineage (NCBI taxonomy): Bacteria > Pseudomonadati > Pseudomonadota > Gammaproteobacteria > Enterobacterales > Erwiniaceae > Pantoea > Pantoea sp. Morm. The sequence goes on from NZ_VOQX01000029.1 coordinate 21,047, forward strand.
GATCGCCACGTCAAGCTTGGTGGAGGAGTAGCGCTCCGCCTTACTGCCTTTATTTCCGTACTGGGTCAGCGCCGAGTGCAGATAAATGACGTGCGGCATAATGGTCGCGCCCAGCACGCCAGCCGCGAGGAATACCGCGTCCGAAGTGGGCAGGCTCGGCAGCGCCATGCCCACCACCAGATCGCTGACGCGCGGCTGCGAGAAGAACAGCTCAACGATATAAGCGGCGGCGACAAACAGCAGCAGCCCGCCAATCACCAGCTCCAGCGGCTTCTGTCCACGGTTCTGCAACATCAAAATCAGGAACGTGGCGATACCGGTTAACACCGCGCCCTGCAGTAGCGAGATGCCGAGCAGCAGCTTAAAGCCGAGCGCAGCCCCGATGAATTCCGCCAGATCGGTGGCCATGGCGATAATCTCCGCCTGTACCCAGTAGAACCACACCGCCGGGCGCGGGAAGCGATCGCGAATATGCTCGGCGAGGTTTTTACCGGTGGCAATACCCAGCTTGGCAGACATCAGCTGGATCAACATCGCCATAATGTTGGCCCATACCACCACCCACAGCAGTTTGTAGCCGTACGCGGCCCCCGCCTGGATGTTGGTGGCAAAGTTGCCGGGATCGATATAACCAATGGCCGCGATGAAGGCCGGTCCCAGCAGCGCGAGCTTGATCTTTCTGGCTCCGCGAGCGGCGCGCTCGGCGGTGCGACTTTCTGACATAGTTTTGACCCTGTCCTAACGCTTGTCTGACCCATCCAGCTTACGGGGCATTCAAGGCAAGTGAAATTTGGTTATAGTTATCGCATTGATAGATGGTGCTATAAAGTATAGCCATTGCTATACCACAAGGTAAAGTTAGCGCTTGCTAAAAATTATGCAACAGGTTTCACTCTACTCCCGGGTCAAATTATAGACAATCTCTTTGTGGATATTTCTTGTGATCTATTTGTAAACAGGTTGTGAGCGGTGAGACTAATCTGAGAAATAAAGCGATACCGAATACTTATATTGTGGTTTTGATCTCGTTTTTAAGTAACGCGTTACATAGAATACGCAGCAAAATACAACCCTCCTCAAATTTGGAGCCGATATGTCCCATATTTTGCACTTCCTTTTAGCATTGGTGGTGGTAGCCGTGCTGGCGTTACTCGTCAGTCACGATCGTAAGAGTATCCGGATTCGCTATATCGTTCAGCTGCTGGTGATTGAAGTGCTGCTGGCGTGGTTCTTCCTTAACTCCGAAGCAGGCCTTGGTTTTGTTAAAGGTTTCGCCGGGCTGTTTGATCATCTGCTCAAATATGCAGCAGAAGGCACCAATTTCGTGTTCGGTAACATGAACGAGAAAGGCCTGGCCTTCTTCTTCCTCAATGTTTTGTGCCCTATCGTCTTCATCTCAGCCCTGATCGGGATTTTGCAGCATTTCCGCATCCTGCCTTGGGTGATTCGCGCTATCGGTACCGTGCTGTCGAAGATCAACGGCATGGGCAAACTGGAATCCTTTAACGCCGTCAGCTCTCTGATTCTGGGACAGTCAGAAAACTTTATCGCCTATAAGGATATCCTTGGCAAAATGTCACAGCGCCGCATGTACACCATGGCAGCCACCGCGATGTCGACAGTGTCGATGTCGATTGTGGGTGCCTACATGACGATGCTGCAGCCAAAATACGTAGTGGCCGCGCTGGTGCTCAACATGTTCAGTACCTTTATCGTGCTGTCGCTGATTAACCCGTACCGCGTGGACAGCGAAGAAGACCTGCAGCTGCAGGATCTGCACAAAGGTCAGAGCTTCTTTGAGATGCTGGGTGAATACATCCTGGCCGGTTTCAAGGTGGCGATTATCGTTGCAGCGATGCTGATTGGCTTTATCGCGCTGATCTCCGGCCTTAACGCGCTGTTTGATACCATCTTTGGTATCAGCTTCCAGGGCGTGCTCGGCTATGTGTTTTATCCGTTTGCCTGGGTAATGGGCGTGCCATCCAGCGAAGCGCTGCAGGTGGGCAGCATCATGGCGACCAAGCTGGTTTCTAACGAATTCGTTGCAATGATGGATCTGCAGAAAATCGCCGGTCAGCTGTCGCCGCATGCGGAAGGCATTCTGTCTGTGTTCCTGGTCTCCTTCGCCAACTTCTCCTCCATCGGCATTGTCGCAGGCGCGATCAAAGGTCTGCATGAAGAGCAGGGTAACGTGGTATCACGTTTCGGCCTGAAACTGCTGTACGGCTCGACGCTGGTGAGCGTGCTCTCCGCCGCCATCGCCGGTCTGGTGCTGGGCTTCTGATCTACAGGGCGGGCTGCGGCTCGCCCTTCTCTTCTTTATATATACCTAAGCGTTATATCCCGCGCCAGTCAGTCTGCCGCCGCGCCACGCCCTGCTTCATCGTTTCCCGCAAACCCTTTGCACAATATCGAATTTCCGTTATTGCCGTCTGCGCCCGTAGCTTTTCTTTCTGACCTCACCTCAGGAGAATCGCATGAGCATTCAGTTCCTCGGCATGATTGGCCACCGGCTTGCCTCAGAAATCATTCCCGCGTCCGGCACGTTGTTCGATAAAGATTACATCGCCCGCTTTGCCCGCGCCCATGAAGCGGCCGGCTTCGACCGCATTCTTGTCGGCTACTGGTCCGATCAACCCGATGGCTTTCTGGTCACCGCTCACGCAGCGGCGCATACCCAGAAGATTAAATTCCTGCTGGCGCACCGTCCGGGGTTTGTCGCGCCCACGCTGGCGGCCCGCAAGCTGGCTTCGCTCGACCATCTCACCGACGGCCGCCTGGCCGTGCACATTATCAGCGGCGGCAGCGACAGCGAACAGCGCCGCGACGGTGATTTTCTCAGCAAGGCTGAACGTTATGCGCGCACCGACGAATTTCTCAGCGTGCTGAAACAGAGCCTTGAATCGCCGCAGCCTTACGATCATCAGGGCCGGTTTTACCAGGCTGAGCAGGCGTTCTCCGCCATTAAACCGTTGCAACATAAGCTGCCGATCTATTTCGGCGGATCGTCACCGGAGGCGATTGACGTGGCGGCGCGGCATGCTGATGTCTTCGCGCTGTGGGGCGAACCGTTAAAAGGCGCGGCCGAGACGGTACGTAACGTGCGTGCGGCGGCGGCCGCGCAGGGGCGCCAGATTGCGTTTAACATCTCCTTCCGGCCTATTCTGGGTAACACCGAAAAAGAAGCCTGGGAGCGCGCCGAACATATCCGCGCCACCGCAGAGAAGCAGCTGGCGGAGACCGGCTATACCTTTGGTTTGCCGAAGCCGCAGAGTGTCGGTGCGCAGCGTCTGCTGGCGGCGGCGCATGAGAGCGAACGCCACGACAAAGTGTTGTGGACCGGCGTGGCAAAACTGGTGCAGGGCGGCTACAACTCCACCGCGCTGGTCGGCACGCCGGATCAGGTTTCTGAGGCGCTGCTGGATTATTATCGCCTCGGTATTCATAGCGTGCTGATCCGCGGATTTGACCCGCTGAATGACGCGGTGGAATACGGCCGTGAGCTGCTGCCGCTGACGCGTGAAAAAGTGGCTGCGCTCAGCGCAACTGAAAAAAGGAGCGCCTGATGCGTCTCGCCGCTCTGTTTGCCGGTGTTGCGCTGGCCCTCGCGTCACTCCAGCCGCTGCTGGCGGCCGATAAAGTCACGCTGCGCCTTGGCGATGTGAAAGGCGATCGTTTTGCCGCCCTGAAAGCCTCGGGCGAACTGAACAATCTGCCTTACGATCTTAAGCTCACCGCCTTTGACTCCGGCGCGCCGGTGCAGGAAGCGCTCAATGCCGGGGCGCTCGACGTTGGCTTTACCGGTGATTTGCCGTTTCTGTTTGTCTATGCGGCAGGCGCGCCGGTGAAAGCCGTGGGTGCCTGGCAGAATAACCCGGACAGCATCGCCCTGCTGACCCGCCCCGACGCCGGCATTCACCGGCTGCAGGATTTGAAAGGTAAGCAGATCGCGGTCAACCGCGGCGGCTGGGGACACTATCTGCTGCTGGGCTTGCTGGAGCGCGCTGGCCTGACGCCGCAGGATGTCACGCTGCGCTTCCTCGGACCGGTGGATGGTCGCGCGGCGCTGACGTCCGGTGCGGTCGCGGCCTGGGCGCCGTGGGAGCCTTATATTGCCACCTCGACCGCCATCGACGGCACGGTGCGCGTGCCGGACGGCGGGGGTAAAGGCATTATGTCCGGTTACTCCTACGCGCTGGCCCGCAATGAAGCGTTGCAGGACGCCGGCAAGCGGGAAGCGATTGCTGATCTGCTGGCGCGACTGGCGAAGGCGCAAATCTGGGCGCAACACCATCCGCAGGAATTCGCCGGCGTGCTGAGCCAAGCCCTGAATATGCCCCCCGCCATTACCCGCAGCTGGATTGACGATGCGCGCATCCGCCCGCTGGTGTTTGATACGCACCTGATTGCCACGCTGCAGAAATCCGCCGACTTTTTCCATCGTTATCAGGTATTGCCAAAACAGGTCGATGTCAGCCAGGCGTTTGACTTCAGTCTGTCCGCCGCCGCTAACCGCATCGCCCAGCACGCGCCGGGAGACAAATCATGAGTGATTATCAGCACCATCGCCTGCGCACCTTCGTCGCCCGGCTGGCCACCCTGCTCGACAGCCAGCCGGACGAAGCGACCATTTTGCGGCAGGGCAGCGGCTGGCTGGCCGAACTGATTCGCCGCGATGACTGGCTGGATGAGGCGTTTACCCAGCCCCATCCGCAGCACTATCAGCAATATCTGCTGTATGCCGATGCGCAGCAGCGCTTTTCCGTGGTGAGTTTTGTCTGGGGGCCGGGTCAGCAGACGCCGATTCACGATCACCGCGTCTGGGGCCTGATTGGCATGCTGCGCGGCGCCGAGATTTCACAATCGTGGCAGCCGGGCCCGCACGGTTTACAGGCAGAAGGTGCGCCGGTGCGGCTTGAACCCGGCAACGTGGAGGCGGTGTCGCCAACGGTCGGTGATATCCATCGCGTCAGCAACGCCTTTGACGATCGCGTCTCCGTCAGTATCCACGTGTATGGCGCGAATATCGGCGCGGTTGAGCGCGCGGTCTACACCGCCGACGGCCACGAAAAACGCTTTATTTCCGGCTACAGCAACCGTTATCTACCTAACATTTGGGACCTTTCACATGACTAAACCGGTTTTCCCGTTTCGCCAGGCGGCGGAACTGCTGACAGCGCTGCGTCAGCAACAGGAAGTGGCGATCATTGACGTGCGCGATGAGGCGCTGTTTGCCACCGGGCATCCGCTGTTTGCCGTCAACATTCCGCTGTCAAAGCTGGAGCTGGAGCTGCTGGACCGCATTCCCCAACGTCACACTGCCATTACGCTGTATGACAACGGCGAAGGCCTGGCGCAGACCGCCGCTGAGCGTCTCGCCGCGCTGGGTTATCAGCAGGTCACGCTACTGGCCGATGATTTAGCCGGCTGGCAGGCGGCTGGCGGCGAGCTGTTTATCGATGTTAATTCACCCAGCAAAGCGTTTGGCGAACTGGTGGAACATCATGCCCGCACGCCTTCGCTCTCCGCTGATGAGGTACAGGCACTGATTAGCGATGATGCCGACGTGGTGGTGCTGGATGCGCGGCGCTTCGATGAATATCACACCATGAGCATTCCGGGCGCCACCAGCGTACCGGGCGGCGAACTGGTGCTGCGCGTACGCGATTTAGCCCCCTCACCGCGTACCACGGTGATTGTGAATTGCGCCGGACGCACGCGCAGCATTATTGGCACGCAGTCGCTGGTCAATGCCGGTATTCGTAATCCGGTATTCGCGCTGCGCAACGGCACCATTGGCTGGACGCTGGCCGGTCATGCGCTGGAGCATGGGCAGAGCCGCCGCTATGGCAACACCAGCGAAACCGCGCAACGTCAGGCCGCGAGCCAGGCCCGCGCCATTGCCGATCGCGCTGGCGTGACACGCATTTCTCTGGCGACGCTGACGCGCTGGCAGCAGGAAGCACGCACCACCTACCTGTTTGACGTGCGTGATGCCGAAGAGTACGCCGCCGGTCATCTGCCGGGCAGCCGCCACGTGGCGGGCGGCCAGCTGGTACAGGAGACCGATCACTACGCCAGCGTGCGCGGTGCGCGTATCGTGCTGGTGGATGATGACGGTGTCCGCGCCAATATGACCGGCTCCTGGCTGGCGCAGCTTGGCTGGCAGGTGGCGGTGCCTGACGCGTTGCAGGCCAGCGATTTCAGCGCTGTCGGTAGCTGGCAGCCGCAGGTGGCGCCGGTTGCTGCGCCGGAATCGATCTCCCCCGCGCAGCTAGCCGAGTGGCTGGCGGCTGGCGACACGCAGGTGCTGGATTTCACCACGCTCGCCAGTTACCGCAACAGCCATATTCCCGGTGCGGCCTGGCTGCTGCGTTCCACCCTGCAGCAGCAGGGCAAGGCACTACTGCCCGATGCTGGCCGCTATGTGCTGACCTGCGGCAGCAGCCTGCTGGCCAGCTATGCCGTGGAGCAAATTGCCACGCTGACCGGCAAACCGGTGCGGGTGCTGGCGGGAGGCAATGCAGCCTGGCGTGCCGCCGGTCTGCCCACCGAACAGGGCGAGCAGCGCCTGCTCTCGCCGCCCATCGATCGTTATCGCCGCCCGTACGAAGGCACCGATATTGAACCGGACGTGATGCAGGCCTATCTCGACTGGGAATATGGTCTGGTGGCGCAACTGGATAGCGACGGTACCCACGGTTTTCGCGTGCTGCAGCTGCAGCCACAGGCCGTGACGGTTTAACACGTAAAGGCGCTGCAGGTCAGCGCCATTGCGCGCAGCCAGTCGGCGAATGCAACGTCACACTGCGCAAACGGCAGTATTATTATCGGGTTTTGAATACGTTTGTTCTGAACGAACAGAGAATTGGTGGAGATAAGCGGGATCGAACCGCTGACCTCTTGCATGCCATGCAAGCGCTCTCCCAGCTGAGCTATAGCCCCACATCTGGAATTCGTTTTTTCAGTGCAAACCGTTGGGAGCGGTTTGGTGGAGCTAAGCGGGATCGAACCGCTGACCTCTTGCATGCCATGCAAGCGCTCTCCCAGCTGAGCTATAGCCCCGTACCGAAAAAACCGCCGAGTTACCTCGACGGACGGCATAATATGAGACCGCTGTTTGAGTGTCAACGGCAAATTCTCGTTCTGCGTGCGATCGCTGAAAAAGGCGGCAACCCTGTGTCGCCGTGGCTTTTTTTTCAGCGCAGCGCGTGCTCGTCATCCCTGCCCTCAGCCGTTATCTCAACGCCGCCTCAACGGTGCGCCATGCCGAGGTTAACTTTAGGTTAAAGATGTTAGCGTCAGGCTTGTTTTCGTTAATGGTGCGTGTAAAACTTAGCGCGCTAATTAACCGGTTAGCCGTCCAGGGTATTCACTCGCTAACCGGCCAGCACGTCCTCCTTGTTTAATAAAAGAAAAGTGAACTATGTCGCTGCATACACCTAAAGAGATCGCGCAACTGGCGATTCAGGCCGGCGTGGCTAAAAGCCGTCTGCCGGTTTCCACCTTATTAATTCTTGGCTTTATGGCTGGCGCGTTTATTGCCACCGGCTTCCTGCTCGATCTGCACGTTATTAACCAGCTGCCTGCTGAATGGGGCTCGTTTGCCGGCTTCCTCGGTGCGGCGGTATTCCCGGTCGGACTGATTCTGACCGTGCTGGCGGGCGGCGAACTGCTGACCGGCAACATGATGACGCTGCCCATCGCCTGGTTCGCGCGCCGCATTAGCGGTTTCAGCGTGCTGCGTAACTGGTTTTGGGTCACCATCGCCAATTTTATTGGCAGCGTTGCGGTAGCATGGTTCTTCGGCCATCTGCTCGGCATGACCGAAGGCGACTATCTGAAGAAAACCGTGGCGATCGCCCATGCCAAAGTGAACGCCGATTTCATGCACGCGTTCATCTCCGGCATCGGCTGCAACTGGCTGGTGTGTCTGGCGGTGTGGCTGGCCTTCGCCAGTAAAGATATGGTCGGCAAAATCTTCGGCATGTGGTTCCCGGTGATGGCCTTCGTGGCAATCGGTTTCCAGCACGTGGTGGCCAACATGTTTATCGTGCCTGCCGCAATTTTTGCCGGTCAGATGAGCTGGGCAGAATTTGCACCTAACGTGGTTGCGGTATTTTTAGGCAATGGTGTGGGCGGTGCGATCTTTGTCGGCCTCACCTATTTCCTCGCCTTCCGTCCGGCACAGGCGGCGGTCAGCGAAGCGCAGTAAACCGATTTTGCCTTTTGTCGCACAGCAAAAGGCATTTTCTGCCTTGATTACTTTTCCCCGTAACGTTTTGTTGTAATATGTAGAGCTAATGTATTTAACAGGGACAGCATCGTGAAAAAGGAATGGCTCACTCCCGAAGAGCTCGCGCTGGAAACGGGCTACAGTCGGCAGACGGTGAATAAATGGATCAAGCGTGAAAACTGGACGACCACGCCCAAGCCCGGTGTACAGGGCGGTAAGGCGCGATTAATCCATATTGATGAGCGTGTCAAAAGCTTCATTCAGTCCACCCGCCATGCAAACGAACCGGCGGCGAATTACGGCGCTCAGCAAAATACGTTACCTGCGTTATTAATAAATTCTGTCCAGCAAATGACGGCCACCGAACAGGAACAACTGGCGGCGCTGTTATTGCGGGAAGGGATCAGGGGCGTATTACAGCGGTTAGGAATCCAGGAAGAATAGAAAAGCCGGAAGCAGTGAGATGCTTCCGGCTTTTTTGTTGCCTGCCTTATCACAGCAGCCTGACAGGCCGCTGTTCAGCTCAATCAGGCCTGTGCTTCACGCTCCGCGATGAACGCCAGCGCTTTTTCGATACGCGCCACGCTGCGGCTGCGGCCGATGGCTTCCACCGTCACGTCGAGTCCAGGCGACTGGCCGGCACCGGTTACGGCAACGCGCAGCGGCATACCGACTTTGCCCATGCCGAGCTCAAGTTGATCCGCAGCAGCCTGAATGGCGTGATGCACGTTTTCCGCATTCCAGTCGCTGTCGCTGATGGCTGCCAGCTTGTCGCGTACCACTTCCAGCGGCTGACGCGCCACCGGACGCAGATGCTTTTTCGCTGCATCCGCATCAAACGCGTCAAACTCTTCATAGAAGTAGCGGCAGGACGCGGCGATTTCGACCAGCGTTTTGCAGCGCTCACCCAGCAGCGTCACCAGCTTCGCCAGCTCCGGTCCGGTGCGGGTATCGATATTCTGCTGCTCGATGTGCCACTGCAGCTGGGTCGCGACATATTCCGGCGGCAGCGTATTAATGTAGTGGTGGTTGAGCCACTGCAGTTTCTCGGTGTTGAAGGCGCTGGCCGATTTGCTCACCGCATCGAGGGTGAACAGTTCAGTCATTTCCGCCACGCTGAAAATCTCCTGATCGCCGTGCGACCAGCCGAGGCGCACCAGATAATTAAGCAGCGCTTCCGGCAGGTAGCCGTCGTCGCGATACTGCATGACGCCCACAGCACCGTGACGCTTGGACAGCTTTTTGCCGTCATCGCCGAGGATCATGGATACGTGCGCATAAGTTGGCACTTCCGCACCAATCGCTTTCAGGATGTTGATCTGACGCGGCGTGTTGTTGATATGGTCTTCACCACGAATAACGTGCGTGATGCCCATATCCCAGTCGTCGACCACCACACAGAAATTGTAGGTCGGTGAACCGTCGGTACGGCGGATGATCAGATCATCCAGTTCCTGGTTGCTGAATTCGATCGGACCACGAATCTGATCGTCAAAAATCACCGAACCGTCCTGCGGGTTGCGGAAGCGCACCACGCACGGTTCATCGGCAGCATGATGTTCATGGCTGTCGCGGCAGCGGCCGTCATAACGGGGCTTCTCGCCTTTTTCCATCTGCTCTTCACGCAGCGCGTCCAGACGCTCTTTCGAGCAATAGCATTTATAAGCAGTACCGGCTTCCAGCATTTCGTCGATAACGTCGTTATAACGGTCGAAGCGTTTGGTCTGGTAGTACGGGCCCTCATCCCAGTCGAGATTCAGCCAGTTCATCCCATCCATAATGGCTTCGATCGCTTCCGGCGTGGAGCGCTCCAGGTCGGTATCTTCGATACGCAGGACGAATTCGCCCTGGTTATGGCGAGCATAAAGCCATGAGTAAAGCGCAGTACGCGCACCACCGACGTGCAGGTAGCCCGTCGGGCTGGGTGCGAAGCGAGTTTTGATTTTCATTCAGCATTGCCTTAAATGCGCAGGTTTCGTTGTCTGGATGACAAAAAAACGGGTTAACGCGGAAAAACAGTGCGCATATTCTAGCAGGTGAGGCTGATTCCTCAATCACTGTCACGCTGGCTGCGCGGGCAGAAGTGCGTTTTTCTGCTAATAAAACCAGCACATTGGCTAAAAGCGCTGCATGATGTCTAAATTTAAAGCGAACGCACATTTATGTTTTAAAAAGCGTTGACTCACTTCGAAGGATCCCTATAATGCGACTCCACACAGCGGGGGTGATTAGCTCAGTTGGTAGAGCATCTCCCTTACAAGGAGGGGGTCGGCGGTTCGAGCCCGTCATCACCCACCACTCTTAATGAGATGGCCCGCAGTGAACAAGAGATAAGATATGGGTGATTAGCTCAGTTGGTAGAGCATCTCCCTTACAAGGAGGGGGTCGGCGGTTCGAGCCCGTCATCACCCACCATATCTTAGTCAGATGACACTCTTGTTAAGCAGTACCGAAGTGGGTGATTAGCTCAGTTGGTAGAGCATCTCCCTTACAAGGAGGGGGTCGGCGGTTCGAGCCCGTCATCACCCACCACTTCGGGTCGTTAGCTCAGTTGGTAGAGCAGTTGACTTTTAATCAATTGGTCGCAGGTTCGAATCCTGCACGACCCACCAAATTCAGGAAAAAGCGCCCTCAGGGCGCTTTTTTCGTTTCTGTGCACCGATGCTGAACGTGCAGGATGAGGACCTGCTGCAGGTTCGACTGAATCGCCGGGAGCGATTCAGGCTGATGCGCCAGCATCACCCGCAGGGCGAGGCCCCGGATGGGCCGAGGCATATCCTGCACGACCCACCAGATTCAGGAAAGAGCGCCCAAAGGGCGCTTTTCCGCTTCAGCTGTGAAGAAAGAACGCGCTCAGCCTGAGGCCGTACCCGCCCTATCCCCTTTCGCCCTCGTTCCTGACGAAACCTTTTCGCAAATTTAACACCTCTCACCCTCAAGCCGCAGCGGCTGCGTTCCGATAACGAAAGGGCACATTTGCAAGGAGAACGTTATGACCACCATTTCGACCAATACCAATATTGGCAGCAGCAGTACTTCCGGCTCCGGAAGCGCATCCGGCAGTAGCGATAGCGCCTCGAAAATCGCCAGCCTGACCAAACAAATCGCCAGCCTGAACGATGAACTGAAAGACATCGCGAAGGACAAAAGCCTGACCGAGAAGCAAAGAAAGGAGAAGCAGGAGACGATTAACGCGCAGATTCAGCTGCTGCAGGCGCAAATCCAGCAGTTGCAGAAGCAGGAAAAGGAGAAAGCGGAGCAGAAGCAGGAGAAACAGGAGGTTACTGCAGTGAAAGCGGATGGCATCAACCGCCCAACCGACAGCAACCAACTTGACGTTTATGTTTAAAACGCCGGATTAAGCGCGCGATCCTGCGTCAGCAGCGCCGCCTGCTGACGCACTTCCTGCCAGATAGCCTCCGCTGCCGGGGTGAGTGACCGGTTTTTGCGTTTAATCAGCATCAGGCTGCGATTGATCTCCGGATAGAGCCGGCGTACCGTCAGCTTACGACCAGACGGCAGCGGCAGCGCCAGTGCCGGTAAGATACTGATGCCAATGCCCGCTTCCACCATCGGATAAAGCGTGGCCGGATGGCCAATCTCCTGCACCACCTGCACGTTCAGCGCCAGCCGCTGCAATGCGGCATCGACCAGCAATCGGCTGCCCGACGCGTAATCCTGCAGCACCATAGCGCGACCAGCCAGCATTGACCACTGAGCCTGCGGCACCTGCGCCAGCGCATCATCCTGATGGCACAACAGTAAAAACGGCTCCTGCAGAATCTCCTCGCTATCGAAATCCGCATCCTGCAGCGGACCGATGACGATGCCAAAATCGACTTCCGCATTGCGCACGCTCTGCAATACCCACTGCTGCACGCGGTCGTGCAGAATCACCCGAATGTCGGGGTAACGCAGCTGGCTGCTGGCCAGGCATTGCGGCATCAGATGCGCCGAGGGCGTCTGGCTGGCCGCCACGCGCACCGTGCCGCTGCGCTGCTCGCCATAGCTGCGCACATCGAGCAGCGTGGTATTGAGCTCCTCCAGCAGTCGTTCCAGCCGCGTTGCCAGTTGCTGTCCGGCTTCACTCAGTAACACCTCGCGCGTGGTGCGATCCAGCAGCCGTACACCCATCTCCGCTTCCAGCTCTTTAATGCTGTGACTGACAGCCGACTGGCTCAGCCCAATCGCCTGCCCTGCCTGGCTGAAACTGCCGTGCTGCACCACCGCCACAAAGGTGCGCAACTGTCGTAAGGTGTAATTCATCTATTGCGCTCATAGATTAATGCAATAAATCAATTTTATTTCTAAACGCGTCTGACGCACAATCAGCAGCATCATTTATTACATTTAACCGGATTGTAACAATGGGCTTTTTACGACTTGACCCGATGATGGTCAAACTCATCATCACCGTGCTGCTGGCCAGCTTCTTCCCGGCCAAAGGCGGGTTTGTCGATTTCTTCGAATACCTGACCACTGCGGCCATCGCCCTGCTGTTCTTCATGCACGGTGCCAAACTGTCGCGTGAGAAGATCATCGCCGGCAGCAGCCACTGGCGGCTTCATCTGTGGATTATGTGCAGCACCTTCGTGATTTTCCCGATCCTTGGCCTGCTGCTGGTGTGGTGGCATCCGGTTAACGTCGGCGCGGAGATTTACACCGGTTTCCTCTACCTGTGTATCCTGCCGGCGACGGTGCAGTCCGCGATTGCTTTCACCTCCATGGCGGGCGGTAACGTTGCCGCGGCGGTGTGTGCTGCCTCCGCCTCCAGTCTGCTGGGCGTCTTTATTTCGCCGCTGCTGGTTAACCTGGTGATGAATGTGCACAGCGATGCGCCGGGTAACGGTCTGGAGCAGATTGGTAAAATCATGCTGCAGCTGCTGGTGCCCTTTGTGCTGGGCCACCTGGCACGCCGCTGGATTGGTGGCTGGGTGGAGAAGCATCGCAGCCTGATTGGCAAAACCGATCAAACCTCGATTCTGCTGGTGGTCTATTCGGCGTTCAGTGAAGCGGTGGTTAACGGCATCTGGCATCGCGTCGGCGTTGATACCCTGCTGTGGATTCTGGCTGGCAGCCTGCTGATTCTGTTCGTCGCACTGGCGATCAACCTTGGCGCTTCCCGGCTGTTTGGCTTTAGCCGTGCGGATGAGATTGTGGTGCTGTTTTGCGGCTCGAAAAAGAGCCTGGCAAACGGCGTGCCGATGGCTAACATTCTGTTCCCGGCCAGCGCGGTGGGGATTATTGTCCTGCCGCTGATGATCTTCCATCAGGTCCAGCTGATGGTGTGCTCGTTCATTGCCCAGCGCTATAAAGCCGGCAATGAGAAGAAGCTGGCGAAGCAACAGATTGAAGCGCAGAAGTCATAAAACATCAGGCCCGCAATTGCGGGCCTGTCACTTATTCACTGCGCTTGAGCGGTTTAACTAAGCCCTGTAAGCCTTCGATTTTGATCGCCAGCGTTAGCTGCATCAGCTCACCCAGTTTGCCGGCGGGAAACTCATTTTTACGCGCAAACCACAGCAGATACTCTTCCGGCAAATCGATCAGCATCCGCCCTTTGTATTTGCCAAACGGCATCGCGGTATTGGCAATCTCAACCAGCTGCTGCTTATCCATCTCAGGCGCCCAGTAACCGAATCATTTCGGCTTCATCGATCACCGCAATCCCCAGCTCCTGCGCTTTTGCCAGCTTGGAACCGGCGGCCTCACCGGCGATCAGCAGATCGGTTTTTTTCGATACGCTGCCGCTAACTTTAGCTCCCAGCGCCGTCAGCCGCGCTTTGGCATCGTCACGGTTCATCTGCGACAGCGAGCCAGTCAGTACCACGGTTTTTCCGGCGAACGGGCTGTCGATCTCTTCGGCTTTGACCACCACCACCGCCGGCCAGTGCACGCCCACCTCCTCCGTCAGCTGGCGGATCACTTCACGGTTACTCTCCTCTTCCATGAAGTTGCGCACGTGCGCTGCCACCACTTTGCCGACGTCCTGTACCGCGATTAACGCATCGAGATCGGCGTTCATGACCTTTTCCAGCTCGCCAAAGTGGTTCGCCAGGTTGGCCGCCGTCGCCTCACCCACTTCGCGGATGCCGAGCGCATACAGGAAGCGCGGCAGCGTGGTGAATTTGGCTTTTTCCAGCGCGTCCACCACGTTTTGCGCCGATTTGGGCCCCATGCGGTCCAGTCCGGTCAGCTTGCCGGCGGTGAGACGGAACAGGTCGGCCGGGGTTTTGACGTACTCTTTTTCCACCAGCTGGTCGATGATTTTATCGCCCATGCCGTCCACGTCCATCGCACGGCGTGAGACAAAGTGCTTCAGCGCCTCTTTGCGCTGCGCGCCGCAAATCAGCCCGCCGGTACAGCGCGTTACGGCTTCGCCTTCCACACGCTCTACGTCAGAACCGCACACCGGACAGTGGCTGGGAAACACAATCTCGCGCGCATCCGCCGGACGCTCAGATTCCACCACGTTGACCACCTGCGGAATCACGTCACCGGCGCGACGAATCACCACTTTGTCACCGATACGCAGCCCCAGCCGGGCGATTTCATCGGCGTTGTGCAGCGTCGCATTACTGACTATCACGCCCGCGACCTGCACCGGTTCGAGGCGCGCCACCGGCGTAATCGCCCCGGTACGTCCGACCTGAAACTCGACGTCGCGCACCACCGTCATCTGCTCCTGCGCCGGGAACTTGAATGCCACCGCCCAGCGCGGTGCGCGCGCCACAAAGCCCAGCTGCTCCTGCAGCGCCTGCGAGTCGACTTTGATCACCACGCCGTCAATATCAAAGCCGAGTGACGGACGGTCCTGCTCAACCTGGCGATAAAACGCCAGCACTTCATCCGCGGTGTGCACCAGGCGAATCCGATCGCTGACCGGTAATCCCCAGGCCTTAAACTGTTGCAGACGCTGCCAGTGGCTGGCAGGCATTTCGCCGCCCTCCAGCAGGCCAAAGCCGTAGCAGAAGAAGGTCAGCGGACGTTTCGCGGTGATACGCGGATCGAGCTGGCGCAGCGAGCCGGCCGCCGCATTACGCGGGTTGGCAAACACTTTGCCGCCGGTGCGTCGCGCTTCCTCATTCAGCTTCTCAAAGCCGCTTTCAGTCATGAAAACTTCGCCGCGCACTTCTACCCGCGCCGGAATATTGTCGCCGTGCAGGCGCAGCGGAATGGCGTGAATGGTGCGCACGTTCGCCGTGATGTTTTCACCGGTGGTGCCATCGCCGCGCGTGGCGGCACGCACCAGCAGGCCGTTTTCATACAGTAAACTTACCGCCAGACCATCCAGCTTCAGCTCACAGCAATAGGTGAGATCGTCAGTGCTTTTCAGGCGATCCTGCACGCGCTTATTGAAGGCAAGAAATCCGGCTTCATCAAAGGTGTTATCGAGCGACAGCATTGGCACTTCGTGGCGCACCTGTTCAAAGGTGGCAAGCGGTGCCGCGCCTACGCGCTGGGTGGGAGAATCCGGGGTGATTAAATCGGGATGCGCGCTCTCCAGCTCACGCAGTTCGCGCATCAATCGGTCATATTCTGCATCCGGGATTTCCGGCGTATCCATCACGTGATAGAGGTATTCGTGGTGGCGTAACGTGGTGCGCAGCGCGGTGATCTGCTCCTGAACCGATGTCATATTCTCTCGTCCGATAAAAAACCCCCGGCAAGCGGGGGTTATTTAGTTAAAGGGTGATACTGCTGGCGGCGCTTAGCCAATAACCTCGCGGATGCGTGCTTTGTAGGTTTCCAGCTTTTGTGGTGTCATCATGCGACGCTCATCATCCAGCACCACGCCACCGACATCATCGGCGATGCGCTGTGCCGATTGCAGCATCAGCTTAAAGTTCTGATTGGCGTCACCGTAGGACGGCACCATCATAAAGATTGAGACGCCCGGCGTGGTGAAATCGCCCATTTCATCCGGATTGAACGAACCCGGTTTGACCATGTTTGCCAGGCTGAACAGCACCGGACCGCTACCGGCCGGGCTAAGATGGCGATGGAAAATGTTCATTTCACCAAACTGGAAGCCGGCCTGCAGAATGCCCTGCAGCAGCGCTTCACCGTTCAGTGCGCCACCGGCATGCGCGGCAACGTGCAACACCAGCACCGCTTCTTTTTTACTGCCCGGCGCAGCGGGCTGCGGTTGCGGTGCAGCTTCCTGCACAGGCGCAGGTTCAGGTTGTTTAACCTCAGGCTCGGCGGCGGTAAACTCCGGAGCCGGCTGGGTGGCGGACAGCGGTTCATTATCCAGCAGCGGATCGGCCTGAATCGGTTGTGGCTGTGGCACGGGCTGCGCCACCGGCGCCTGCGGTTGTGGCGCAGGTGCAGGCTGACGTACCGGCTCATCGTCCAGCAGCGGATCGCCGCTTAACGGCGTTTCCTGGCGTGGGAACGGCTGACGCACCGGTTCCGGCGCACGCGGAGCAGCAGGTTTGGTGACCGGCGCATCGATCTGCGGCTCGTCTTCGGCATCACGCTGACGACGCACGCGTACTTCGCCGACGCCATCGTCTTCGCTGTTCAGCAGATCATCGTCATCCGCTTCTTCACGCTGTTTCAGACGTTTGTGCGGGCGATCGCGAAACACGGAAGAGCGTTCTTTACGGCTGGTCCACAGTCCGTGAAGAAGCAGCGCTATTATGGCGATCGCGCCAACAACGATTAATATCAGACGCAAATCCTGCATCATTGTATTCTCTGTTGTTCCAATACCTTGCCACCACGGCAAACTTTATCCTCTAACTGTATTTGCCCAGCTACACAAGTGCAAGTCTGTGCAGTATTTTCTGACAAATAAGATAGCTGCCCCACGCTTTTTTGCTGTTTTTTCGCGCAAAGTGCGCCTGTCACCGATAAAAAGCCAGGTTATGATGTTGGCGCCGCTACATAAAGGAGAAAGGCTCGCTATGCCCGCTGAGAATTCGGTCTCATCCATGAATGGTATTCATTATTTTGCCCAGGGCTGGAAACTGGTGCGTCTGCCCGGTATCCGCCGCTACGTCATCATCCCGCTGCTGGTGAACATTGTGCTGCTGGGCGGTGCGTTTATCTGGCTGTTTCAGCGCCTCGGCCAGTGGATTCCACAGCTGATGTCGCACGTGCCGGACTGGCTGCAGTGGCTGAGCTATCTGCTGTGGCCGCTGTCGGTAATTTCGATTGTGCTGGTATTCAGCTATTTCTTCTCCACCATCGCCAACTGGATTGCCGCGCCGTTTTGCGGCCTGCTGGCGGAGCAGCTGGAAGGGCGTCTGACCGGAAAACCCCTGCCGGACAGTGGCTGGCTCGGCATGATGAAAGACATCCCGCGCATCATGAAGCGCGAGTTACAGAAGCTCGGCTACTATTTGCCGCGCGCACTGGGCCTGCTGCTGCTCTATTTTATCCCCGGCTTTGGCCAGACCGTGGCGCCGGTGTTGTGGTTTCTGTTTAGCGCCTGGATGCTATCGATACAATATTGCGACTATCCGTTCGACAACCACAAAGTCAGTTTTCCTCAGATGCGTAACGCGCTGCGTCAGCATAAAACCGCCAATATGCAGTTTGGCGCGCTGGTCAGTCTGTTCACCATGATTCCGATCCTCAATCTCGCCATCATGCCGGTCGCGGTATGCGGCGCGACCGCCATGTGGGTCGATCGCTACCGCAGCCAGCATGCGCGTCATCTATAATGCATCAAAAAGCCTTATGCATTTTTGCATCAGGCTTATGGTCGCAGGCTATATAGATATACGATTTCTTTCCTTCCGCCGGGGGTCAGAACAGGTATGCTCTGAGGGTTCCCAATATTTCATACAGTTAAGGACGGGCTATGAGTAAGATCTATGAAGACAACTCTCTGACAATTGGTCATACGCCGCTGGTTCGACTGAACCGCATCGGTAATGGACGCATTCTGGCGAAGGTCGAGTCGCGTAACCCGAGCTTCAGCGTTAAATGCCGTATCGGTGCCAATATGATTTGGGACGCAGAAAAACGCGGTATTCTGAAACCGGGCGTTGAGCTGGTAGAGCCAACCAGCGGCAACACCGGCATTGCGCTGGCCTATGTCGCCGCTGCGCGCGGCTACAAGCTGACGCTGACCATGCCTGAGACCATGTCGATTGAACGTCGCAAGCTGCTGAAAGCGCTGGGCGCCAATCTGGTGCTGACCGAAGGGCCAAAAGGCATGAAGGGCGCCATCGCTAAAGCAGAAGAGATTGTTGCCAGCGATCCGGACAAATATGTGCTGCTGCAGCAGTTCAGCAACCCGGCCAACCCGGAAATTCACGAAAAGACTACTGGCCCGGAGATCTGGGAAGACACTGACGGCGCCGTAGATGTCTTCATTGCCGGCGTGGGCACCGGTGGTACGCTGACCGGCGTGAGCCGCTACATCAAGAACACCAAAGGCAAGCAGGATTTGATCACCGTGGCCGTTGAGCCTACGGATTCCCCTGTCATCGCGCAGGCGCTGGCGGGAGAAGAGATCAAACCGGGCCCGCACAAGATTCAGGGGATTGGTGCCGGTTTCATTCCGGGCAACCTTGACCTGAAACTGATTGACCGCGTGGTGGCCATCACCAATGAAGAAGCGATCAGCACCGCGCGTCAGCTGATGGAAGAGGAAGGCATTCTGGCCGGTATCTCTTCCGGTGCAGCAGTGGCGGCTGCCCTTAAGCTGCAGGAAGATGAAGCCTTCGCCAATAAAAACATCGTGGTGATTCTGCCCTCTTCCGGCGAACGCTATCTCAGTACCGCACTGTTTGCCGATCTGTTCACCGAAAAAGAGCTGCAACAGTAAACGCCAGAGTCTGAAAATGATGAAAAAAGCACCCAAATGGGTGCTTTTTTGTGGCGCAGATCTCACTTTTACCACCGGGCAGATTGATTTCAGTGATGCGGCTCTGGTATTTAAGCAGCCAATTATTTCGGTGCCTGAAATTAATCTGCCTTTGAAGTGGATCAAGCTGAATCGATTTACTGATTTGGTGAAACGGCGAATCACGGCATAATCAGCAGAGTGACGTATTGCAGCAGTTTTGATCCGTCATCGAAAAAATGACTTTTTCATTCAAGCGCATTTTTTGGTCAGCGTGATGCCGTACCAGCGCACCTACACAGGCTAAAGTTACGGCTCCAGGCTAGACTTTAGATCCATAACACCAAACCTGATAAAGTTGGGGAAATAGAATGTTCCAGCAAGAAGTTACCATTACCGCACCTAACGGCCTCCATACCCGTCCTGCAGCTCAGTTCGTGAAAGAAGCGAAGGCTTTCCAGTCTGAAATCACCGTTACTTCTAACGGCAAATCTGCCAGCGCGAAAAGCCTGTTCAAACTGCAGACTCTGGGTCTGACTCAGGGTACGGTTGTTACGCTTTCTGCAGAAGGTGAAGACGAGCAGCAGGCGGTTGAGCATCTGGTCAAACTGATGGCTGAACTGGAGTAATTCCGTTCCGGCAAGCCATTAAACCGACTCCTTTGCCCCATTGAGTGCAATTATGTTGATCGCGGACAACCTGTCCGCGTTATTGCTTCCTTAGAGTACTGCTCCGCGACAGTGGCAACGCATTGGGTCAATGAGCCATCGTGATTAAAAGGTAGGGTTATGATTTCAGGCATTTTAGCATCACCGGGTATCGCTTTCGGCAAAGCACTGCTGCTGAAGGAAGACGAGATCGTCATCAGCCGTAAAAAGATTACTGACGACCAGGTTGAGCAGGAAGTTCAGCGCTTCCTCGACGGTCGCAGCAAAGCAGCCGGGCAGCTTGAAGCCATCCGTGTGAAAGCCGGTGAAACCTTCGGTGAAGAGAAAGCGGCGATCTTTGAAGGTCACATCATGCTGCTCGAAGACGAAGAGCTTGAGCAGGAAATCATCGACCTGATTAAAAAAGATCACGTAACCGCTGACGCCGCCGCCCACTCTGTGGTTGAAGGCCAGGCGAAAGCGCTGGAAGAGCTCGACGACGAATATCTGAAAGAGCGCGCGGCTGACGTACGTGACATCGGCAAGCGTCTGCTACAGAACATTCTGGGTCTGCATATCGTTGACCTGAGCGCCATTGCTGACGAATCCATTCTGGTGGCGAAAGATCTGACGCCATCCGAAACCGCACAGCTGAACCTGAAAAAGGTGCTGGGCTTTATTACCGATCTGGGTGGTCGTACTTCACACACCTCGATCATGGCGCGTTCGCTGGAGCTGCCTGCGATTGTCGGCACCGGTAACGTGACCGCTACCGTGAAAAACGGTGATTTCCTGATTATCGATGGCGTGAACAACAAGATTTACGTCAATCCGACCGACGACGTGCAGGAAGAGCTGAAAGCGATTCAGACGCAGTATCTGTCTGAGAAGCACGAGCTGGCGAAACTGAAAGATCTGCCAGCGATTACGCTGGACGGCCATCAGGTTGAAGTGTGCGCCAACATCGGTACCGTGCGTGATGTCGCCGGTGCTGAGCGCAACGGCGCGGAAGGTGTTGGTCTTTACCGTACTGAATTCCTGTTCATGGACCGCGATTCGCTGCCAAGCGAAGAAGAGCAGTTCCAGGCTTACAAAGCCGTGGCGGAAGCGATGGGTTCCCAGGCCGTGATCGTGCGCACCATGGACATCGGCGGTGACAAAGATCTGCCGTACATGAACCTGCCAAAAGAAGAGAACCCGTTCCTCGGCTGGCGTGCGATTCGTATCGCTATGGACCGCAAAGAGATTCTGCATGCCCAGCTGCGTGCTATTCTGCGTGCGTCTTCCTTCGGCAAACTGCGCATCATGTTCCCGATGATCATTTCGGTGGAAGAAGTGCGCTTCCTGAAGGCTGAGCTGGAGATGCTGAAGGCACAGCTGCGTGAAGAAGGTAAAGCCTTTGATGAGTCCATTGAAGTGGGCATCATGGTAGAAACCCCGGCTTCCGCAGTGATTGCCCGCCATCTGGCGAAAGAAGTCGACTTCTTTAGTATTGGGACAAATGACCTGACGCAGTATACTCTGGCGGTCGATCGTGGTAATGATTTGATTTCACACCTCTATAACCCAATGACGCCATCTGTACTGGGCCTCATTAAGCAAGTGATCGACGCATCACATGCCGAAGGGAAATGGACCGGCATGTGTGGTGAGCTGGCTGGTGATGAACGTGCTACACTACTGTTACTGGGAATGGGGCTGGACGAATTCAGCATGAGTGCCATTTCAATCCCAAGCATCAAGAAGATCATTCGCAATACCAATTTCGAAGATGCGAAGGCACTGGCAGAGCAGGCTCTGGCTCAACCCACAGCGGAAGATTTGATGAACCTGGTGAACAAGTTCATCAAAGAAAAAACGCTCTGCTGATCCACGAGACGCTGGCCCCAAATTACTGCTTAGGAGAAGATCATGGGTTTGTTTTCTAAACTTTTTGGCGATAAATCAGAGAGCGCGTCAGGGACTATCGATATCGTTGCGCCTCTGTCAGGCGAAATCGTGAATATCGAAGACGTACCTGATGTGGTATTCGCAGAGAAAATCGTCGGTGATGGTATCGCCATCAAACCTACTGGCAACAAAATGGTTGCACCAGTGGATGGTACTATCGGCAAGATTTTCGAAACCAACCACGCGTTTTCTATCGAGTCTGATAACGGCATCGAACTGTTCGTGCACTTCGGTATCGACACGGTAGAACTGAAAGGTGAAGGCTTCAAACGCATCGCTGAAGAAGGCCAGAAAGTGAAAAAAGGCGATGTGGTGATCGAGTTTGATCTGCCGCTGCTGGAAGAGAAAGCCAAATCCACGCTGACCCCGGTCGTGATCTCGAATATGGATGAGATCAAAGACCTGGTGAAACTCTCCGGTCAGGTTACCGTGGGCGAAACGCCGGTTATCCGCATCAGGAAGTAAACCGCGCTGATTGCGTGAAAACGGCACCCAATGGGTGCCGTTTTTGTTTGTTTCACACGCTGATGAATGATTTGCAGGCGAGCGCTTC
Source organism: Pantoea sp. Morm (assembly GCF_016643525.1). NCBI lineage: Bacteria > Pseudomonadati > Pseudomonadota > Gammaproteobacteria > Enterobacterales > Erwiniaceae > Pantoea > Pantoea sp. Morm. Next base: position 43,237 of record NZ_VOQX01000029.1, read on the forward strand.
TGGCAAAGCGCACCGTGCCTGTTTGAGGGCAGGACGACCGGGCAGAGGAGCAAAGCGTCCCGCGCCATGGATGGCGCGGGCCGAGGCCCAGGGACGGTTTATGCCGTCTTTGCGATCTGTCCGGTCGTCCTGACCGCCTGCGCCTGGCATGATGATTTACGCCTGCTTCCAGCGCGGCAGCCGCAGTGTCACTTCCAGCCCGCCTTCCGGACGATTCACTGCCTGAACTTCGCCGTGATGGGCCAGAACCACTTTGCGCACGATCGACAGCCCCAGCCCGTAGCCTTTGCCCATTAGCGGTGAATTCACCCGAACGAACGGATCGAAGATACTCGACAGCTTCTCATCATCCACGCCCGGCCCCTGATCGCGCACGCGAATTGCCAGCCACTGATTCTCCGCCTGCAACTGCACGCTAATATGCTGCCCCTGATGCGAGAAACGCAGCGCGTTGCGCAGCACATTCTCCACGCCGCGGCGGATCAGCTCAGCATTACCGCGCACGGTGTAATCTGCGTTCTCATCCACCAGAAAATCTACGTGCACACCGGGGATCTGCGCTTCGTAGCGCACATCGGTTACCACCGCATGCAGCAGGCCGGTCAGGTCAAAATACTGCTCGCCAGGCATGCTCTCATGTTCAGCGCGCGACAGCGTCAGCAGTTCGCCGATCATCTTATCCAGACGGCGCGCCTCCTCGTCGATGCGATTGAGTGAGGATGCTACCGACTCCGGCGTCTGACGCGCCAGACCGGTGGCTAATTGCAGGCGCGCCAGCGGGGAGCGCAGCTCGTGGGAGATATCGTGCAGCAGCTCCTCGCGCGCTTTCACCAGCGTATCCAGCCGTTCCACCATCGCATCAAAATCCTGGGCCACAATCGACAGCTCATCATGGCGGCGGCGCATCACCGGATAGAGCCGCACCGACAAATCACCGCGCGACACGCGGGCAAACCCCTCGCGCAGTTGACGCATTGGCCGCGTCAGGTTCCACGCCAGCAGCAGACTGAACAGCAGCCCCAGCGCGCCGGCAAAGGTAAACATCGGCTCGGGGATATTCAGAATACGACGCGGGCCTCCGCCGCCCATTGAACTGTCTTCGCGCAGTCCTTTGACGTCATAGCGCAGTTCGTACTCTTTACCGTCAGCGCCCTTCACCCAGCGCACAATCACCTGCGGAAACGGGCCGTGAAACGGCTGATTAAAGGTCTCCGGCGGCGCATTGTCCGGCGTAGTGGCCGGTCTGGCGTGCTGAATCACTGAGAAAAACTGGCGATCGTTCGGCTCCCAGTCGGCCATCATATCGTCGAGCGAGCTGGGGCCGCCGCGCTCCAGTACCGACACCGCCGAAGCCATTTGCAGATTAACGATCCGACGTACCGCCACAATCTCCGGCGGCTCGTGACGGTTTCCTGACAGGGTAAAGCCCAGCCACAGCAGCTGGCTGATAATCACAAACACAATCCAGAAGCCCAGCAGGATCTTCCAGAACATGCGGCCACGGTAGCTGTGTTTCATCGAATGCGATAACCAATGCTGCGCACGGTTTCAATATTCACGCTGTCTGCGGTTAGCGCAGCCAGCTTCTGGCGGATGTTGCTGATGTGCACATCCACGCTGCGATCGTAAGCTTCACGCGGACGGCCCAGCCCCTTTTCCGACAGCTCATCTTTGGACACCACGCGGTCCGGTGCGCGCAGCAGCAGATCCAGCAGATTGAACTCCGACGCGGTGAGATCAAAAGCTTTGCCCTGCCACTCCGTGATACGCGTAGCCGGGTTCAGGCTGAGATCGCCCCAGCGCAGGACCTCTTTCTTATCCGGCACCGGTGCCTGATCTTCAAAGCGACGCAGCACCGCGCGCAGACGCGCCACCAGCTCGCGCGGATAGCAGGGTTTGGGCACGTAGTCGTCCGCGCCCATCTCCAGGCCGATAACGCGATCGATATTGTCGCCCTTCGCCGTCAGCATAATCACCGGCAGGCGGCTGTTCTGCCGCACCTGACGCAGCACATCAATACCGCTCATATCCGGCAGCATGATGTCGAGAATCATCGCGGTGTAGTGTCCGGATAACGCCCCTTCAATCCCGGCGCTGCCGGTCAGCACCAGCTGGGTTTCAAAACCTTCGGCAATCAGGTACTGGCTCAGCATGGTGCCAAGTTCAACATCGTCATCAACAAGCAGGATTTTCATCTTTTTCTCTCGTACAAAATTGCCGCTATTTTGTCCTGAGTGCCGCGGGAAAGCAGCCGGTTTTACGCGATCCTTACAGTGACCGCGTCAGAACATGCTTAGGGAGACTATAGACAAAAATGGCCCGTACGCCGCGTCACAGGGCGCACGAAGCCAGAAACAGGCGGGGGGAACTAGCGGTGAAAAACACCGGTGGAGAGATAGCGATCGCCGCGATCGCAGACAATGGCGACAATCACACTGCCCGGCTGCGCCGTCGCAATGCGCAATGCGCCAGCCACTGACCCACCTGAACTGACGCCGCAGAAAATGCCTTCGCGCTGCGCCAGCGCGCGCATGGTCTCTTCTGCCTCCTGCTGCGCCATATCTATCACTTCATCCACCAGTTCCGGACGAAAAATCCCCGGCAGATAGGCCGCCGGCCAGCGACGAATACCGGGAATACTGCTGCCCTCCTGCGGCTGCAAACCAATCACTTTCACCGCCGGAGCAAACTCTTTCAGATAGCGCCCGACGCCGCTGATGGTGCCGGTGGTGCCCATGCTGGAGACAAAATGTGTCATACGACCGTGGCTTTGCTGCCAGATCTCCGGACCGGTGGTGAGATAATGGCCGAGCGGGTTGTCGGGATTATTAAACTGATCCAGCACTTTGCCTTCACCGCGCTGCGCCATGGCCTGCGCCAGATCGCGTGCGCCCTCCATGCCCTGCTCGCGTGTCACCAAAACCAGCTCAGCCCCGTAGGCGCGCATCGCATCCTGACGCTCCTGGCTCATGTTCTCCGGCATCAGCAGGCGTAACCGGTAGCCTTTCAGCGCGGCAATCATCGCCAGCGCAATGCCGGTATTGCCGCTGGTGGCCTCGATCAGGGTGTCGCCGGGCTGGATTTCACCCCGCAACTCAGCGTGGTGGATCATCGACCAGGCCGCGCGATCTTTCACCGAACCTGCCGGATTGTTGCCTTCCAGCTTGAGCCAGATTTCGCTGCCGTTATCCGGCGTCAGGCGCTGCAACTTAATCAGCGGCGTATTGCCGATGGTGTTTTCCAGAGTGGTCACGGTGTCATTCCAGCCGAAAGGAGTACAAATAAATCGGGCGGGAAAATCCCGCCCGAAGGAGTGACAAAAATATCAGGCGCTTTCGGCAAAGGCAACCGGGCGCAGCGGCGTGGTGCCCTGGTAGATACGTGCCTGTTGCAGACCAACAAACAGCCGTTCGCCACGGATCGGCGCCGTCTGTTCACCGGCGAATACCACCGAGATTGGCTCGCTCTGCCAGCCGACGGGCTGAACCACCAGCTGCCAGAAGTGGCCACGCGGACTGATTTCCAGCACCTGCACCGGCAACGGCGTCTCCAGGCTACTCTGGCGTGACACGTCCACTTCCCACGGACGCAGGAACAGCTCCACGTCGCCCTGATGCGCTGGCGTATAGCCCAGCGGCCAGCGATGTGCGCCCACATGGAACTGCGAGCCGTGCACTTCACCGTCAAAGCGGTTCACTTCGCCGAGGAACTCCAGTACGAAGCGGGTCGCGGGTTCGCGCCACACGTCATCCGGTGCGCCCACCTGCTCAATATTGCCCTGACTCATTACCACCACGCTATCCGCCACTTCCATCGCTTCTTCCTGGTCGTGGGTCACAAACACGCTGGTAAATTTCAGCTCTTCATGCAGCTGACGCAGCCAGCGGCGCAGCTCTTTACGCACCTGGGCATCCAGCGCGCCAAACGGTTCGTCCAGCAGCAGAATCTGCGGCTCAACCGCCAGCGCACGCGCCAGCGCCACGCGCTGTTTCTGCCCACCGGAGAGCTGAGCCGGGTAGCGGTTGGCCAGATGTGCCAGCTGTACCATCTCCAGCAGGCGGGTAACGCGCTGCTTAATTTCGGCGCTGTTCGGACGCTCGCGGCGCGGCAGCACCGTCAGGCCAAAGGCGATGTTGTCGAACACCGTCATATGGCGGAACAGCGCATAGTGCTGAAACACAAAGCCGACCTGACGATCGCGGGCGTGCGTGCGGCTGACGTCTTTGCCATGAAAATGGATCTGCCCGCTGTTCTGGTGCTCCAGCCCGGCGATAATGCGCAGCAGCGTGGTTTTACCTGAACCGGACGGTCCGAGCAGCGCCACCATCTTGCCGGAAGGAATATCCAGAGAGATATCGTTCAGCACCGGCGTGCGGCCAAATGCTTTATTAATGTGTTTAATCTCAATGCTCATGATTTTCCTCCTGTTGGCGCTTCTGCTGATGCTCTAATCGCCACTGCACCACGCTTTTCAGAAACAGCGTCACAATTGCCATCAGGGTCAGCAGCGCGGCGGCGGTAAAAGCGCCCACGGTGTTGTAATCCTGATGCAGTAATTCAACCTGTAAAGGTAAGGTATAGGTTTCGCCGCGAATCGAGCCGGACACTACCGATACCGCACCAAATTCGCCGATGGCGCGCGCGTTGGTCAGCACCACGCCGTACAGCAGCGCCCAGCGGATATTTGGCAGCGTCACGCGGCGGAACATCTGCCAGCCAGACGCGCCCAGCAGCACGGCGGCTTCATCTTCGTGGCTGCCCTGGCTCAGCATCACCGGCACCAGCTCGCGCACCACAAACGGACAGGTAACGAAAATCGTCGCCAGCACCATACCCGGCCAGGCAAACATCACCTGGATGTTGTGCGCATCAAGCCAGCCGCCAGCCGGGCCGTTCACGCCCCAGAACAGCAGATACATCAGACCGGCCACCACCGGCGACACGGCAAACGGAATATCAAACAGCGTCAGCAGCAGCTGGCGACCGGGGAAAGTGAAGCGCGTCACCAGCCAGGCCAGCAGCGTGCCGAACACCAGGTTTACCGGCACGGTAATCAGCGCCACCAGCACCGTCAGCCAGATAGCATGCAGCATGTCACCATCCTGCAGGTTGCTAAAAGCCTTGCCGATGCCCTGTCCCAGCGCCTCCCAGAAGATGGAGATCATCGGCACCACCAGCAGGCCAATCGATACCAGCACGCCAATGCCGATCAGCAGCCATTTGCCCCAGTTCACCGGCTGACGCTCGGCATGATTGATCTGTGAAATCTCAGCCATCAGTGACCTCCCAGACGGCGGCCAAAGCGGCTCTGCAGAGTGTTAATCGCAAACAGCAGCAGCAACGATGCCGCGAGGATCACCGAAGCGATGGCGCTGGCGGCCGGATAATCAAACTCCTGCAGGCGAACAAAAATCATCAGCGAGGTCACTTCAGTTTTCCAGGCGATGTTACCGGCGATAAAGATCACCGCGCCAAATTCACCGAGGCTGCGGGTAAACGACAGCGCGGTCCCGGCCAGCAGCGCCGGCGCGACTTCCGGCAGCACCACGCGCCGGAAACTCTGCCACGGCGTGGCACCGAGGGTTTCCGCCGCTTCCTCATACTCCGGGCCTAACTCTTCCAGCACCGGCTGCACGGTACGCACCACAAACGGAATGCTGGTGAACGCCATCGCCACCGCGATACCGAGCCAGGTGTAAGACACTTTGATATCAAAATGCGCCAGCCACTGACCGTACCAGCCGTTAACCGAAAACAGTCCGGCCAGCGTCAGGCCGGCCACCGCCGTCGGCAGCGCAAACGGCAGGTCCATCAGGCCATCCAGCAGCGTACGGCCGGGAAAGCGATAGCGGGTCAGAATCCACGCCATCAGCATGCCAAACACCGCGTTAAACAGCGAGGCCACGCCCGCTGACAGCAGCGTGACTTTATACGCCGCCACCAGTTGCGGATTGCTGATCACCTGCCAGTACTGCGCCAGCGTCATCTGCGACAACTGCATGATCAGCGCGCTGATCGGCAGCAGCAGAATCAGGCAGGTAAACAGCAGGCTGGTGCCAAGGCTGAGACCAAAACCGGGCAGAACGCGTTTCTGTGCAGAAGCCAACATCAGCCGCGCCCCGCTGCCAGTAATTTATCCAGCTCACCGCCGCTGGCGAAATGGGTTTTCATCACCTGCGGCCAGCCGCCAAACGCGTCATTAACATTGAACAGCGCAGTCTGCGGGAAGCGATCTTTCTGCTCCGCCATCAGCTGCGGGTTGTTCACGCGATAGTAAAATCCGGTGATGATTTTCTGTGCCTGCGGCGTGTAGAGGTAGTTAAGATAGGCTTTCGCCGCTTCCGCCGTGCCATTGTGTTCGACGTTTTTATCGACCCACGCGACCGGGAATTCAGCAAGAATGTTGGTTTTCGGCACAATCACTTCGTATTGGTCTTTACCGTACTGGTTACGGATATTGTTCACTTCCGACTCAAAGCTGATCAGCACATCACCCAGCCCGCGCTCGGCAAAAGTGGTGGTGGCACCACGGCCGCCGGTATCAAACACTTCGACGTTCTTCAGGAACTTCGTCATAAACGCTTCGGTTTTGGCCTGATCTTTGCCGTCCGCCTGGTCGGCAGCGCCCCACGCAGCCAGATAAGTGTAACGGCCGTTACCGGAGGTTTTCGGATTCGGGAAAATCAGCTTCACGTTATCGCGCGCCAGATCGGCCCAGTCATGAATCTGCTTGGGATTCCCCTTGCGCACCAGGAAGGCCATGGTGGAATAAAACGGTGAGCTGCTGTTGGGCAGACGACTCTGCCAGTCGGCCGGGATCAGGTTACCTTTGTCGTGCAGCACCTGCACATCGGTCACCTGATTATAGGTCACGACATCAGCACGCAGCCCCTGCAGAATGGCCAGCGCCTGTTTTGAGGAGCCCGCATGTGACTGTTTAATGGTCAGCTTGTCGTCAGGGTGCGCCGCGTTCCACTGCTGTTCAAACGGCGCATTCAGGGCAACAAACAGTTCACGTGACACATCGTAAGAGCTGTTAAGCAGCTCTGTTGCCTGTGCCGCGCCCGCTAAACTCAGCGACAGCGCTATACCGCCAAGCCATTTTTTCGAAACCGAACGTGTCATGCTGCACCCTGAGAAATGGAGTTCGAGCCTATGCCATTAGATGCTGTCAGTGTATTTATAACTCTGGCGAAAGCTGTAACGGTTTTATATATCGTTTAGGGATTTCAAAGTCTAAAAAGGCATAAGCCAGCGGCAGAGTTTATGCGCAGGGCGGGATTAACTGAGCCGCGTCAAGCGGGGATGTGGTGCGCACGGCGGCGCACCGGTAAAACGCGATGGATTAACGTGACAGCGCCTGCAGCGCCGTCAGCGAAGGGGCAAAGAAGTAGCTGCCGCTCACCGGTTTGGTGAACCGTAACATGGCATCCATCTTGCCGTCGCGCTCGCCAAACATGCTCAGCAGCTGCTGCTCAATGTTATACAGACGATGACAGTACGAAATAAAATAGAGACCGTGGCGACCGCTGGCGGTGCCGTACGGCAGGCTCTGGCGCAGAATCTTCAGGCCTTTGCCCGCTTCTTTCAAATCCACGCGACTCAGGTGCGACGTCGCCGGCCGCTGATCGCCCGGCAGCTCTTCATTGTCCTGTTTGGTGCGGCCAATAATCGCTTCCTGCTTATCAATCGCCAGCCGGTTGAACTGCGGCAGGTTGTGCTCCCAGCGCTGGGTAAACACATAGCTGCCGCCGGCATCCGGGCCGTCAGCAATGATCGCCACCTGCTGGCGCGCCTCGCCCTGCGGGTTTTCGGTGCCATCAACAAAACCGGAAAGATCGCGATCCTCGACCCAGCGGAAACCGTGCGTCTCTTCTTCAATGGCGACCGCGCCGGCAAACGCCGTCAGCGCCGCCTGCGCCAGCGAAAAGTTCACGTCGTGACGCAGCGACTGAATATGGATCAACAGATCGCGCTGGGTCGCCGGTGCCGCACCTTTGCCGAGCGGCGTGAAAGCTTTGAGTTCGGGAGCTGAGTCGGTGCCCTGCAGATCGCGCCACAGCGCATCACCAAAGGCGATGACCGCACCAAGGCCGGCGTCCGGGAATTGCTGCTGTAGCGCAGCCAGCTGTTGCAGAAAGGCGTGGCAACCCTGACGCAGCGCAGCGAGGTCGCCGGTGGCGCGGGCTTCCAGCCAAATGGCAAAACGGCGGTGCTCCAGCAGGATCCCGCTCTGAAACTGAGACATGACAATGCTCTCCGGCATAAAAGTTAACGGCGTTTTTCGCCGGTATCATACCGGAAAGCCCTGCGCAGAAGATGCGTTAACGCAATTTTTTCGCCAGTTAATGCTGCCAGACGATCTTACTGATTTTCCAGCTTTTTAACGTATCGTCCGACGGCATCAGCCCGGTCGGACCGTGCCACTCGCCGCTGTAGATATAGGCGATATGCTGACTACCCGGCGCGCGGCACTCAACATCGCGCACATCCAGCCCGGCAACCATTTTGCAATTATCAAACGCTTTGCTGAATTTATCGCTGAACGCATCACCGATTTTACTGCCGTCGGCGTTGCGCGCATCGCTATCGAGCACTTCAATGCGCTCGACGCTACGCTGGCCATTAATCACCAGCTTAACCTTACCGTCATCCAGCGCCTGCCAGAAATCCACTACCTGCCCGTTCTGCGTGCGCATGCCCTGACGCAGCTGATAATCATTGTTCAGCGCGGCGCTAATGGCGGACTCCGACATTGCCGTGTTGCTGTTCAGCCCGGCGACGCCCTGCTCGGTGACGGTGAGCGAACTGCCAAACCAGCTAAACGGATTGAGCGCCGACCAGTGATAGCTGAGCGGATTGTACCAGTGACTTTCGCTGGTGCTGGCAGGGGAAGAGGAACCGGAACTGGCGCAACCGGCCAGCACCAAGGCGCTGACCAGCAGGGCGGGACGAACAACTTTCATGCAAACTCCTTTCTTTTGTGCCGACTGGCGTGCCTGTTGGAGTCGCAAACCGGCAAAAAGTTTATTCGCTGTTGCTGCATGGCGGGCAGAAACCCGGCCGCGCGACGAGTGGAATCAGTATTCACGGTCTTCAATCAGGCGTTTGCCCAGCAGCAGTGAGTCGACCGGCTCGTAATCCAGCTTCTCGTAGAAAGCCACCACCTGATCGTTCTCTTCGCGCACCATCAGATGGATTTTCGGGCAGCCGCGCGCAATCAGCTTTTTCTCCAGCCGGTTCATCAGCGCATTGGCAAATCCCCGGCCCTGATAATCAGGGTGCACCGCCAGATAGTAGGCGGAGCCGCGATGGCCATCGTAGCCGCCCATCAGCGTGCCCACGACCTCGCCGCCTACCTCAGCCACCAGAAACAGCTCCGGGTCATGGTTCATTTTGCGTTCGATGTCGAGTTCCGGATCGTTCCACGGCCGTAACAGATCGCAACGCTCCCAGAGCGTAATGACTTCTTCAAAATCTTCCTGGCGGAAGGAGCGAATTTCCATCGGCGTTACCCTGCAATGAGGCACAATTCGCTGATTATCACGCATTCTTTGCCAGGCGCAACCCTCGCAGGGCGCAACGGCTGAAAAAAACGGCTAAATAGCGATTCGCGGCCTGAAATACAAAGTAATGTCCTGAAATGGTTCGGCAGTCGCCGCCGGACGGCGCTTAAGCTATAACACGGGGCAGGTTTACTCTCAGGGACATGTTAATGAACAAGATTTCACTGTTGCGGCGCCTGACCAATCGCCGCCAGCTGATCCTCTCCGGCCTGGCGCTGGCGGTGCTGTCGCCGCGCGCGGTCCAGGCGCAGGAAACGCGCGCGGCAGTGCCCGTCAGCGCACGCCATACACCGCCGAAACCGGCCACCAGCGGCAAGCGCATTGTGATGATCGATCCCGGTCACGGCGGCATTGATTCTGGCGCGGTGGGTCAGGAAGGCTCAGAAGAGAAGCACATCGTACTGGAGATCGCCAACACCGTGCGTACGCTGCTGCAGAACCACCCGAAGGTGGAAGTGCGGCTGACGCGCGACAGCGACCACTTTATTCCGCTTTATCAGCGCGTGGAGATTGCGCACCAGCACGGCGCCAACCTGTTTATGTCGATTCACGCCGACGGCTACACCAGCCCGGAAGCCAACGGTGCATCGGTGTTTGCCCTCTCCAATCGCGGTGCCAGCAGCGCCATGGCGCGCTATATGTCACAGCGCGAAAACGACGCCGATAAAGTGGGCGGCGCGACGGTACAGGAAAAAGATAATTACCTTAACCAGATCCTGTTCGACCTGGTACAGACCGATACCATCCGCAACAGCCTGACGCTGGGTAAACACGTGCTGGACCAGATTCGTCCGGTGCATCACCTGCACAGCCAGCACACCGAGCAGGCGGCGTTCGCGGTGCTAAAATCCCCGTCCATTCCGTCGGTGCTGGTGGAAACCTCGTTTATCACCAACCCGCGTGAAGAACAGCTGTTGGGCACCACGGCGTTTCGCCAGAAAATTGCCCGGGCGATTGCTGACGGTATCGTCAATTACTTTGATGAGTACGATCGTCGCCAGGCCTGATAGCGTTTTGTGCTAGAATCGCGGCAAATTTTTGCAATGAGTGAGCCATGAGCAATCCCGATATTTCGCGCGTCAAAGCCTATCTGCTGGCGCTGCAGGATGACATTTGCGCCGGTCTGGCGGCGGAAGACGGCAGCGCCAGCTTTGCCGAAGACACCTGGCAACGCCCCGGCGGCGGCGGTGGACGCAGCCGCGTGCTGCGTAATGGCAAGGTGTTCGAGCAGGCTGGGGTTAATTTCTCCCATGTGTATGGCGAGCAGATGCCCGCGTCAGCCACCGCGCACCGCCCGGAGCTAGCGGGCCGCAGCTTCGAAGCGATGGGCGTGTCGCTGGTGGTACATCCGGAAAATCCGTATGTGCCAACCAGCCACGCCAACGTGCGCTTTTTCATTGCCGAAAAGCCGGGCGCCGATCCGGTCTGGTGGTTTGGTGGCGGTTTCGATCTCACCCCTTATTACGGTTTCACAGAAGATGCCCGGCACTGGCATCAGACCGCGTTCGATCTGTGCCAGCCGTTTGGCGACGACGTCTATGCGCGCTACAAAAAGTGGTGTGATGACTACTTCTACCTGAAACACCGCAACGAGCAGCGCGGCATTGGCGGACTGTTTTTTGATGATTTGAATACGCCGGATTTTGACCACTGCTTTGATTTCATGCAGGCGGTCGGCAACGGTTTCATGCAGGCCTATCAGCCGATTGTAGCGAAGCGCAAAGAGCTGGCGTGGGGCGAGCGCGAGCGTCAGTTCCAGCTTTACCGCCGGGGCCGCTACGTTGAGTTCAATCTGGTGTGGGATCGCGGCACGCTGTTCGGTTTGCAGACCGGCGGTCGCACCGAATCGATTCTGATGTCGATGCCGCCGCTGGTGCGCTGGGAATATGATTATCAACCCGCCGACGACTCCCCGGAAGCCGCGCTGACCCGCGATTTCCTGCCGGTGCAGGATTGGCTGGGGCTGGAAAAATAAGCCAGGTGCGCATTTATGCGCACCTTGCGGAATAATCCGCTAAAACGCGCCCCCGTGGGGTTGCCCTGCCGGTCACAACGGCTCGGTCTGCGCCTCCACCACCGCCAGCGCCACCATGTTAACAATGCGCCGCACCGAGGCGATGCGCGTCAGCACATGCACCGGCTTGCGGATGCCCATCAGCACCGGCCCCACCGTCACCCCTTCCGAGCAGGACACGCGCAGCAGGTTGTAGCTGATGCGTGCGGCCTCAACGTTCGGCATGATTAGCAGATTGGCGGTACCTTTCAGCGGGCTGTCCGGCATCAGCTCGCGACGAATACTCTCCACCAGCGCTGCATCGCCGTGCATCTCGCCGTCAATCTCCAGTTCCGGCGCTCGCTGCTGAATCAGCGCCAGCGCCTCGCGCATCTTCCGCGCGCCGGGGGCATTCGAAGTGCCAAAACTGGAGTGCGACAGCAGCGCCACGCGCGGTTCGATGCCGAAACGCCGCACGGTTTCTGCCGCCAGCAGCGTGATATCCGCCAGCTGCTCAGCGCTGGGATCCTCATTCACATAGGTATCGGCAATAAATGTGTTGCCGCTCGGCAGCAGCAGCGCGTTCATCGCCCCGGCGACCTTGACGTCATCGCGGAAGCCAAACACCTTCTCCACCACATCGTAATGTTCACGGTAGTCGCCGATGGTGCCGCAAATCATCGCGTCCGCTTCGCCGCGATGCACCATGATGGCGCCGATCAGCGTGGGATTGCCAATCACCGCGCGCTGGGCGGTTTCCGGCGTGACGCCGCGCCGCTTCATCAGCTGATAATATTCATTCCAGTACTCCTTGAAGCGCGGATCGGACTCGTTGTTCACGATCTCAAAATCACGCCCGGCCTCGATTTTCAGCCCCTGCTTCTGCAAACGCATGGCAATCACGTTGGGACGGCCAATCAGGATTGGCTTCGCCAGCCCGAGCGACACCAGCTCCTGAGTGGCGTGCAGCACCCGCACCTCTTCACCTTCCGCCAGCACCACGCGCTGCGGCGCTTTGCGCGCCTGCGAGAAGATCGGCTTCATGAACAGATTGGTTTTATACACGAACTCGGTGAGCTGCTCGCGGTAGGCGTCAAAGTCAGCAATCGGTCGCGTCGCCACGCCGGAATCCATCGCTGCTCTGGCGACGGCCGGGGCTATCTGCACAATCAAGCGCGGATCGAACGGTTTGGGAATCAGGTATTCCGGGCCAAAGCTCAGATCCTGATCGTCGTAAGCGGACGCTACCACGTCGCTCTGTTCCGCCTGCGCCAGGGCGGCAATCGCATGCACCGCCGCCAGCTTCATCTCTTCGTTGATGGCGGTGGCACCGACGTCCAGCGCGCCGCGGAAGATGAACGGGAAGCACAGCACGTTATTCACCTGATTGGGGAAATCCGAGCGCCCGGTACAGATAATCGCATCCGGCCGCACCTGCTTCGCCAGCGGCGGCATGATCTCCGGCTCCGGATTGGCCAGCGCCAGAATCAGCGGATTTGGCGCCATCTTCTGCACCATCGCTGGCGTCAGCGCTTTCGGACCGGAGCAGCCGAGGAAAATATCCGCGCCGCCAATTACCTCATCCAGCGTGCGCGCCCCGCTATCCTCCACGGCATAGGCGGCTTTGGTCGGCGTCATGTCCGCTTCGCGATCGCGATAAATCACCCCTTTTGAATCACACACCACGATATTTTTCTGCTGCATGCCAAGCGCCACCAGCAGATTGAGGCAGGCAATGGCCGACGCGCCAGCGCCCGACACCACCAGCCGCACGTCAGCAATCGCCTTATTCACGATGGTCAGGCCGTTAAGCACTGCCGCGGTACAGATGATGGCCGTGCCGTGCTGATCGTCATGAAACACCGGAATCTGCATGCGCTGCCGCAGCTGCTGCTCAATGTAAAAACACTCCGGCGCTTTGATGTCCTCAAGGTTGATGCCGCCGAACGTCGGCTCCAGCGCGGCAATCACCTTAATCAGCTTGTCCGGGTCGTGCTCGTCGATTTCGATGTCGAACACATCAATACCGGCAAACTTTTTGAACAGCACGCCCTTGCCTTCCATCACTGGCTTGCCGGCCAGCGCGCCAATATTACCGAGCCCCAGCACCGCCGTGCCGTTGGAGATCACCGCCACCAGATTGCCGCGCGCGGTGTATTTGTGCGCGGCCAGCGGATCGGCGGCAATTTCCAGACAGGGTGCCGCCACACCGGGGGAATAGGCCAGTGCCAGATCGCGCTGCGTCGCCAGCGGCTTAGTGGGTGTCACCTGAATTTTTCCGGGGGTG
>NZ_VOQX01000003.1:0-152555 GCF_016643525.1 Pantoea sp. Morm
TACATTGCGCCGCTTGCAGGGTCAATGACCCACCTTCGCGCATCACTGCGCAGGCATGCGCGAGGTCAGGTCTCATCGTGAATGGTGGTCGACGCACCATTCTGCTGCACCGAGCGGATGCCGTTTTCCGCCGCCTGTTTAGAGCTGTACATCTCGCTGGTGGCGATGGTTTCGCCGTTGCTGGCTTTAAGCACAAACCAGTATTTCTGCGACGATGCTGTATCACTCTTACTCAGTACGTAATATCCCATGCGCTTTCTCCTTGTACCGGCACCCGATGGCCGGTTCGCTTACTATTCGCGCAGCCTGCTCATTAATCAATCACTGATTAGGAATTTGCCCGAATCCAGGAGCGGGATCGCAGCGTTTTGTATCAATCCGGTTGCTGGCAGGCACAAAAAAGGCCGCATCGCGGCCTTTTGGGGTAATGAGTTCGTGTTTATCACGTGGGTAAAGCCGTGATGTTCATGAATCGGGTAAATGCTTTACTGCGGGACACACCTTTCGGATCGCTGAAAAATGGCAGCTGGAATTTCGGTGAATCTTCCAGTGTCAGGCTCCAGATATAATCACCGATAAAACGAAACTGAAGTGAATGGTCACTGATATGCAACTGCTCAAATGTGCCGGAGTTATACTCATTGCCAATAGTGACAATTTCCTGAATGCCCTGAGAGGAATCAATCAGCACAATCGTTAGTGATTCCTCGTAGAGCACGTCATCCGTGACAAACAGGATATAGCGGTTATCAGTCACTTTGACTGCTGCCTCAAGGATTTTTCCGGGGATGATTATGCCGGTAGAACTACCACTGAGTAATACCTCTGATTTCGCCTGTTCGCGGTCCGTTGCGTGTTGCACCTCAACCAAAGATACATCATTAACTATTTGCATCAGCGCCAAATCCATCCCATTTGCTATGCCGCGAGAGCAGCTCCTGCGAATGAAATTTAACTAAGTTCGCTGCGGATTAATATGCTTATGATGTAAAAAACGCCTGATGCACTGCACCAGGCGTTTTTTAATCAAATGAATGCAGAGCAATCGCTCTCTACATCAGAACAAATTACTCAGAGACTTTCTTCTTCAGATCGCTGGCACCTTCTTTGGTTTTGTTCCAGCCTTTCTGCGCGCCTTCTTTGGTGGCGTCCCAACCTTTTTCAGTACCTTCTTTGGTGCTGTTCCAGGCTTTCTGTGAGTTTTCGCTCGCTTTGCTGGTCAGGCTATCGCTTTTACCTTCGGCAGCATGTTTGGCTTTGAGCTGCTGCTCTTCACCCTGATGCTGCGCCTGATGCAGTTTCTCTTTCGCCGTATTGGCGCCCGCTTTGGCGTCAGCGACGGTTTCATCGGTTGCGTGTGTGGCGGCAAACGCCGTAGAAGTCAGAAGAATGGCGGATAACGCAATAATCGTCTTTTTCATAATATATTCCCTCATTAAGCATCATAAGTGTTATGAGCGTAGTTAAGAGTGGCACAGAGCGCAACGCAGGGCATTAGGAATAAACTGTAAGTGAATCGTACCGTTTCTGTGAGGGTTTCTGGCATAAGTGCGCAGCGGTGTGCCGTAGGGGCCAGCCAGGTGTAATACTGGCACAGCGCAGAGGATAAAGAAACGAGGTGTGCTAAGTGCACTAGTCGGCTAGAGAAAAAGGTGGGGCAGCAGCGCAACCCTAAAACTTCGTGCGATTTTTTGTGCAGGTACTGGAGTAAGACGTAAAAGACAGCTCGAATCTCTTCATAGCCGATCAGGCAGGACCTTAATTCAGATTACCGAAGCCCTGAGCAGTGGGTTGATTGACTCAAAAGCTTCAAATAATGCAGACAAGGTCATTATAATGTCTATCTGAGTCAGGCCAGGGAGGTAAGAATTATGGATGAAAAAACCAACAAGAAGTTGAAGAAGATTCAATCAAAAATTCGGGGTAATGATTTTAACAAGGCTGAGTTACTTAGTTTCAGAGCCGGTTATAAAGAGATAAATTCGGTTTTTACAAAGAAAATTACCTCGGATATTAACCTGCGTTCAGTCATCGCGATCTTGTCAAATGATGTGTCTTCAGTTGTCGTTATTTATCTCTATATTCTGATTCTTTTTACGGCGGCTTTTTGTTTTGTCGGTGAAACGGAAGGTGCAGGATTATTTTTTGGCATGATAGGTATTGCTGCCGTAGTGCATTTCATTTACACGGCCAGGAAAAATAAGTTAGGACTCTTCACCCAAGTGAAGCTGGTTAATCTCTATATTAGAAGTGTTTTATAAAAATCCTTCTTGTAACCCCCTCTTCGGAAACGACAGACTCGAACAATTTATTGCCTGTTTGAGACGTCGTTAACCGTGAATGTTGACACAGCATTGTGCGAAAAATCAACTGCGCCACGCAGGCTCACCGGACAGGGCTGAACGCTCGAGTGCGCGGGTTTCCCGAATATTCCGGGCTGGCGGTGAACCAAACAGCCGTGAATATTCACGGGTAAACTGCGTCACGCTCTCATATCCCACCGCGTTAGCAGCAATACCGATCGCTGTCCCTTCCGTCAGCATCAGTCTCCGCGCTTCAAGCAGGCGCAGTTGTTTCTGGAATTGCAGCGGGGTGAGCGTGGTGACATGGCGGAAATGCGTATGAAATACCGAGAGGCTCATACCGGCGGCGTCAGCGAGGGTTTTCATGCGCAGCGGTTGCGCATAATTGGCCCGAATGATTGCGACTGCCCGCGCAATCCGCCGCGCATGGCTGTCAGTACTGCCGAGGGCGCGCAGCACGCTGCCGTGTCGTCCTGACAATAGCCAGTAATGTAACTCCCGCACCAACTGGCTGCCCAGCACGGCGAGCGCGCGCGGTCTGCTGAGCATGTTCAGCAGACGCAAAGCGGCTTCTGCCACATCTTCTTCGATCTGATCAATGCTTACGGGTAAATCCGTGGCAGCCTCCAGCCCGACCATGTTTGCCATCAGTTCACTAATCACCGCCGCATCCAGTTCCACGACCAGAGAATAATAAGGGGTGTCGGCACTGGCGCTGATAACCTGACTCACGGTTGGCACATCCATGGTGATCAGCAAGGATTCCCCCGCGCCAAAATCAAAACGATCGCTGCCCATGGTCACGCGTTTGCTGCCTTGCAGCACCATTGCGATCAACGGTTTAGTGATAGCAAATTGCAACGCGGTAGGTGCGGTCTCGCGCAGAATGAACACCCCATCAACCGGCGTTGCGGCAACGCCCGCTCCGTTGTGGTGTTCATCAGCATAATGACTTGCCGCCTGCAGCAAAGCCGCCATCCTCCCGGCAGATTGAAACTCGTCGTCCCCAGCAGGACGTTCCTCATACGAGTGAGCATGCTTTTTCATATTATCAGGCAATTAATGAAAAATTTCAGATGCGACCATTCTAGTAAATACCGCATCAAATAAAAATATAAAAATAATCAGGCAATAATTAAAAATTATTAGGCAACCTTGTAATTCTGCCGATTGTTAGAATCACTCTCCCATTATTGAGGAGATATTTCATGACAACCCTTTCTCTTGTTACTGGCGCCAGCCGGGGTCTTGGCCGTAATACCGCACTGAGCATTGCCCGCCATGGTGGTGATGTCATCGTGACTTATCGTACTGGTAAAGAGGCGGCGGATGCCGTGGTGAATGAAATCCAGGCGCTTGGCCGTAAAGCAGTTGCGCTGCAACTGGACACCAGCAACGTATCGTCCTTCCCGGGTTTCGTCGCCGCCGTGGGCAATATCCTGAAAGGTGACTGGGGACGCGAAACGTTCGACCATCTGATCAACAACGCCGGGCATGGGGAAATGGCCGACTTTAGCGCAACCACGGAAGAGCAGTTTGACGCGTTATTTAATGTACACGTCAAAGGAGTGTTTTTTCTGACGCAGTCGCTGCTGCCGCTGCTGGTCGATGGCGGACGCATCGTCAACTTCTCTTCGGGGCTGACCCGCGTGTCGTTCCCGGGGTTCTCGGCCTACTCGGCTGCCAAGGGCGCCGTTGAAATACTCTCCGTGTATATGGCGAAAGAACTGGGCAGCCGCGGCATCACCGTGAATACCGTTGCCCCGGGAGCGATTGAGACCGACTTCCTGGGTGGCGCGGTGCGTGACATCCCTGATTACAACCAGGCGTTTGCGGGTATGACCGCGCTGGGTCGCGTGGGCCTGCCTGATGACATCGGTCCGATGATTGCCAGCCTGCTGGGACCGGACAACCGCTGGGTCACCGGTCAGCGTATTGAAGTCTCCGGTGGGCAGTCAATTTAGTTGCCCGATGATGGATTCCGCCCGGTGCGGAATCCATCCTGTTCCCCTGATGCAATAAGAGGTATTTGATGCCTAAAATGATCATTCATGCGCCAGCAGGCACCTTTGATGCGGCCAAGCGTCAACAGGTTGCCAGAGATCTGACGCAGTTAGGACTTAATTGCGAGGCGCTGCCAGACTCCCCTCTGGTTCGTAGTACGGTATGGAGCTACTTTGCTGAATACTCTTCTGATGCCGTTTTTATGGGAGACAAACCCGCATGGTTGCCAGTTGTGTCCCTTCAGATATATGTCATCAAAGGTGGGCTGGATGAGGAAGCAAAGAAGAAGCTGATCGAGGGAGCAACCGCAATTCTGGATCGGCGTCCGTCAGGGACTTCAGTCGCGCCTGTCTATGTGGTGATACAGGAAATCGAAGAAGCAAACTGGGGGATTTTTGGTCAGCAGGCCGATCTGGCAGCGCTTCGCGCCAGCGATGAAAACGCTCCGTCGATTTGAAGGAAATGTTTTTGATAGGGGGGCGAGAAAACTATCAGGGAATGGTGTGAAGATTACAGTGTTGCGGCTATTGAGTATGTCTGATGTTACTTACGCATGCTGAAGGAAAGATGTACTTCAATATCAGATGTGATTACCTCAGCTAAGCTGGCTGAGTTGACATTCGGCAGAGCATAAGAAGGTAAGGAATAGAATGAACAGGAATGGTAATTGCCCGGCCCTGGGTTTAAGATTTGACTCGTATAAAGCGAAAGGAGAAGGTAATGGATACCACCGAACAGCTAAATGGAACGTACTTTTATGGTGGACTAACAAATCTCAGTGCGGGGGAATTATTCTTCTGGATTATGGTAGACGTAACCGCAGAACATTTCACTGGCGCGAAGGATGTTCTGGCGGCAGCAGCAATTTATAGCGGTCAGAACACTATCACCGTCAGAGGCAAGCTAGGTAGTGCTACGCCTGGCACAAGTTATGCCTCAAAGTATTCAAGGAAACTGCTTAGGGATATTCGGCTCCCTTTCCGCTTACCTACCTGGATTCAAAATCCCGCAAATCCTTTTGAAGTTAAAAGAATAATGACATCAAAGCTTTCGACGTTTGTAGGGCGTGCTATTCCTGTGGTTGGCTGGGTGATCCTGGCGGGCGATGTGGCGCAAATAGGTTATCAGTCTATGGTACGTTACAATCGCATTGTCACAGAGGAAGATAAGATATGGTAAGGCAGGATATTGAGCAGGCAGTTTATTCACTTCTGGCCGAATACAATGGTAGAAGCCTTTTTACCTTTCGACGTTATCCTTTAAAGCATTCTACTGATTTGAATAAAGATTTTCGTATGGATCCTCTTGATGCCTATGAGCTACTTGAAAGGTATTCTGAAAGGTTTGGCATTGATCCCAAATCAATTAATTTTCAGCGATACTTTCCAGATGATTTCAGTGAAGCGCATAAGCCACTTACTGTTCAACTCCTGATCGATTCTGCTGAAGCCGGGCGATGGCTGGATGATTGATGCATCTTAGGCGCTTAGTTGATATGAGCCTTGGATTGAAAATGTAGAATTGCCAACTGACTTAGCGGTGGGTTGGGGATTCGATCGAAAAAAGCTGAGCAGAGCAGAGCAGACCAGGCCAAGCTGAACTGATTGCGGTGAGTCGATGCGCAGCTTGCAAATCGCTTTCAGGTGTGAAGGCCGCTTATGAGCTGGCGGAATCTGAATGGATGGTTCAACTTTTTGAAATTAAATGTTTTTATCTAATTCAACTTTGAGTCGTATACCTAAACGTGTACCAACTATCAGATCTAATACCCCGGAGCGGCAGGGTAAGTATGACGAACGACAGGAGCCAAATCAAAAATAAAAATAATTTAAGAGAAAGTGTTCACATAGTTCACTTAGGGTTTTTTATGTATTAACTTCAGTATCCTAGGTAGTGAATGGTTTGAGGTTGGATGTACACTAGTGTGCACTAGGAGTGACCACTTTAGTCAAGTTGATTGATAAGCGACCGAAGCATAGTAGGTGCGATGTGATTCTGTTAAGCGCTTCATACTGGCTATTGTCAGCTCAGCACCACAAGCAAAGTTCTCGGATATCATGGCATGTGTAATAGATGTTTAAAAGTGCAGGGCTACTTAAGTAGATTTTTACATTAGCCCACGAAAGACTAATTTTCGTGGGCTAAGCTGCTTTAAAGTAACGTTCACTGAGTAGTTAATGAGCTCTGATTTACCTAAGTATATTTGTCGAAATATATTATGGTTTAACTGGCCATCTCATCATTGTGAATGGTAATTAGTAAGATTGTCGAAGAATGGATGTGAAATGATCAATCAAAATGTTATAGATGGACTTGCATGGCTGTATTCTATTTTTAATATAAAGCTGCTGACTTTAATCGCTGCAGGTTTTACTATTTACTTCGGATACCAGAAAGTAACAAAGAAAATATGCGTATCGTATAGTCTAAGTACTGGTAAGTTATACAACTTACACCTAACAAACTTTGTCATTTCAAATAAGAGAGATAACACAGTTATTATTTCCTCAATAAACATGAGGATTGGTAGTAAAGGTAGCATTGAAATAATAAAATTTGAAGAGCCACTAGTTTTAAAAGGCTATGAAGCTAAATTGATTGATGTGCCTAAATATAGTGAGATTTATGATCAAAATGGCTTGGTTTCGATTGGTATTTCTGAGAAACTTTTCTTTACTGTGGTTACTGGAGGCGGAAATATTATCGGTTGTGATGTGGAAAGCTCACTAACATTAAAAAGTTTTGAAAATCGCCTGCATAAAAGAGTGATTACTTTTAATGATATAGTGCTGACGCGGAAAATGGGGTTCATATTCACTTATCGAATTAAAGATAAAACTATAGATGTAATTTTCGATAAGTTTGGTTTCATAACAGGATATACACCATTTAACTTCAATATGTTCACGGAAATGTCAGGCGAAACATTTGAGTTTTTTCTAATATCAAATGGTTATCATGAACACTATGATGATTACGCTCTGTTTCAAGTGCAGGATAATCTAGATGTAATTTTAATATTGAGTAAATTTAATGTGCAAAAAAAAGCAACAGATAAAAATTCAAGTGAAAAAATATTATAGTTGATTCAGTTTATTAAAATTTACACATAAGTGTATGCATGTAAACTGATATAGTTTGCATTAATATGATTTTTAGGACTTCAATTGCTAGAGAACGCCTTACAATGCGATTTATTTTTATTTGGATTATATTACACATCAGTTAAGGCGCATACTTACATATAAGTTATAGTTTATATGATTGGATTTTTTTTATGATTTTAGCACTAAATTTTTCACAAAGGGAGTTTATAAAAAGAGGCTCAACACTTACACAATATGAAAGGTATCCTTGAAGGTACTTTTTCTTTTCAATTGTTAGTTGATCCCATTTGTATACTAAGCTTCTAATCTCTCGTTTCTTATCTCTACCAATCGATATATTTCCAGTATTCGTAATTGTAAGTCCAGTTACCATCATCCTGCTTTTTTTGGAGGAATGCTTGGTTTTCGATGAATTAATTATTAAGTGTTTTGGATATTCTAATGAGCGAAGTACATACATAATTCGTTGAGGCATGCTTCTTAAAATATCTGGAGTATTAGTGGATAAATAAATATCATCGGCATATCTCGTGTAAGTAATGTTTTGCTGACTGCAAATTGAGTCGATATTTCTATCCAATTTATTACAAATTAAATTAGATAACATTGGAGACGTAACAGCACCCATGGTTAGCCTGCCATTGTAACAAACTAGTTTTAAGAAAATTTCTTTATCATATTCATTCCAATCAGGATGGATTTTGTTTTCCATCATGAATGACAAAATATCATTATGTGTGATTGATTTAAAAAAATCCACGAAATCAAGGCGGAGAAGATATTTGTTTTTTTTATGTTTTTCAGCATTGTTTTTAACTGAAGCACCCTCTAAGTAAGCTGTAGATGCTGGGTGAACTGGCATCTTAACTAAAAAATCATCATGAATTACTCGTTGTAATAATTTTAGTTCTTTATGTGGTTGATAAACAACTCTCGTACCACCATTTTTTTTGGGTACACTGAATTTGTTATAGTTTTTACTGGCGGTATCTGCAAGTTCACAGATGAAATTTTCAGTTAAAATAAGACTATCTGAAAGATGTTCAATTAACATTTTTCATTACCTTTCCCAATTCGCTTTTGAAAGCTGGTATCATTATCAAATCTGACAGTGCTCTGGCCCTGCTTTTTAGTATCTTACTTAATAATTTTTTAGTGGAGTCGTGATTGAAAAATTTATCAAAATCAACGCATGAGTAATATGGCTCGTTTCCAACTTGTGTTTTTTTAAATAATCCTAAGGCGATTCCAAGAGATAGCATAAATCTAATGTTATTTTTGTTTCTATCTTTCAGTCCAATAATGTTAGAGCTCAGTTTTGCTATTTCTGTTGTCCCAATAGGACCAAGAGAAGCAATTACATACAATAAGAAGAAAAGAAGGACTTTTGGTGAGTATTGATAGTCACCATGAAGGTTGTTTTTTGACACAGAGGATCTTGTTTTTCTGGTTAGCCTCTCATTAATTTGAGGAATGCATGTTAGAATTGTTTTAAAATCAGTGTAGATTGTTGGTTTAAATTTCGAGTCATTATTTACCCACATTACTGGGCCTGTGTTAATAAATGAGTTGTGTCTTTCAAACTGTTTATCTAAAACAGGTAACAACTTCTTTCTTAAGCTTGGGCTTAATGAAAATGCACCTAGTTCAGCCACAGTTCCAAAGCTCTCAACTAAAATAATTACAATGTCGGAAATATCTGCTAGCCACTCTTCTAAAGCTAGCGCATTTACATTCTTTGAATTATCACTACTACTAATTAGATCCCAAGCAAGTTCAGCACGAAATGTAAGATATTCCTTGTGATGTTTTCTAATGTAACCTTCTAAAATTCCGCGATTTTTACAGCTTTTTTCTTCACCACCACAAATAAAGAGGATCTTCGGTAACGAATAACTCAACTGCGTTAGTTCACTTGCTGAGAAGTTGGCAACGAAATCCTTACGAGCATTCAAATATTTTGGATGTTTTGACCACATCAAAAGAGCCCTTACACAGGTTACGAGGCGCAAGATCGCGAGGTGGCACGAGGACAGCCGTCCTCGTGACGACTCGCGTTCTTGCGACGAGAAACCAAACAATAGTAACGGGTCGGATATGCACCAACCACAAGAAATGCCGGAGCACTTCCAAACTAAGGGTTGATCAGAAAATATCATCAATTTGACAAATTCGAAAGCGAAAAAAAATAATTTCCGTGAATAGTTTTCATTCTGTTCCTTTATGCTATTAATTAATATTAATCAATAGATTAATAAGTGAATGGTGTCATTACTGGCGAGCATCAGTATGCACTGAAGGTGATTACTCTAACGGGGGTTAAAAAAAGACCCAATCCAGGTTGTATAGAATGAGATTATCAGGCAATACATGCAGGCAGCCAATCTGCCTCGCTATCCTGATGTAACGTCAGGTTGGTTTGAATGCCGTTATTAGTACGGCGCTTGAGCAGCACGCGCTCGTACTCTTTCAACGCATGTGGCATAGCCTAGCCTGAGGCTTCAAGGGTGAGCGGATATTGATGCCCCGTGATTCCATAAACGACAAATAGGTATGATAGAGATAACGGTTAGGGCTAATCGGGAGAATATTGGCGTTGCCGATAAAAAGCCCGTTCGGCATGCTCAACGGCATTAGGTAGCCACAGAAATCAACTAGCGAATAAGTCTGGCGTTTTATCTCGAGCGCTTCGCCGGAAGACTGCTGCGCTTGCAACAGCTCACGGGCTTTAACTTATGACGCGAAGCGCTGCATCAGATGGCGAACAATGACGGCCAGCTTGTTGCTGATTTTATCCAGCAACTGTGGATCGCGCTCTTTCGCGGGTATCAGTATCACCTCCGGGAACGTCAGGATAACCCGGCGGCGCGATACGCCGCCGCTGCGATCGCTGAAACGCATCGGATTGTTGTTCACCGCCAGAATAACCGCCGGGATTTGAGTAGAGTAGGGATCGCGATATTTGGGATCGATGGCTACCGCATCGCCGCCAGTAATCGCCTTAATGCCAGCGCAGTCGCCACTCCACTTCTCCTGGTCGGGCAGAATAATCAGAGGGAATCTGACCACGCTGGCGCGTTCCCGCGATGACTCCAGTGTATCGATGGTGGCTGAGTTGGTGTTATCGCGGCCAGCGAGCAGCGTGGCGATCGATGCTAATCCGCTTTTCCCGCTTCCACCTGGACCAGTTACCTTCAAAAACATCTGCCAGTCGTAACGGTTTGCCAGCACCATAAATAACGCCGCGAAAATGCGCTCCTGCTTGTCGTGATTATGCCCGGCGGACCGCGTCAATGAGCGCCGGAAAGCCTGCGAGGTTTTTCGCCCGCACGCTGTGCGAACTAAACGTGCCGGTGGCAATATCAATCACGCCAATACGGAAGCCAGTCAGGCGGCGGGATTGTTTCCCCATGCGTGGCGCTATCAGATTCGCCATGTCGATGAGTTATTTACGTTCAAGCTGGTGCAAATTTTTCTTACTCCAATATGTATACCAAACATATACCTAATCACTCAGAATCCAGTGCAAGTTATCCCGAAAAGTTGAAGACACAAAAAAGCCCGCAGGGCTTGCGCCATGCGGGCTCTTAGGACTTCATCGGATGACTCTGGTAATCACCGATGGAGAATTTTGGTGGAGCTGGCGGGAGTTGAACCCGCGTCCGAAATTCCTACATCCTCGGTACTACATGCTTAGTCTGGTCTTTACATTCGCTTGCCAGCTGCGGACAGACACGCCACTAACAAACTAGCCTGATTAGTTTTAACGCTTCAACCCCAGGCAGGGCATCCACGCGATCTCTTTTAGGTTTGACCTCTCTTGATCCCCGTCCTAAGAGCGGAGGCTAGGGAGAGAGGGCTCTAAGCAGGTTATTAAGCTGCTAAAGCGTAGTTTTCGTCGTTTGCGACTATTTTTTTGCGGTTTTTTAGCGAGGCCTACCGCACCTCGGCATGCACCTTGGGTTTCGCGAATCCCGTCGAATCCAGAATCAGCCCCAAGACTTGTTACTCTAGCAAAAAATTATAAAAGATTCCAGTGCTTAACGGCTGGCATTCTTCATAATTCGTGCTTTGTCCATCTTCCACTCGCGATCTTTAATGTCCGCGCGCTTGTCGTGTTCTTTCTTACCGCGTGCTACGCCAATCTTTAGTTTGGCCCAGGCGTTTTTCCAGTACAGCGACAGCGCGACCACGGTGTAACCTTCGCGGTTAACGCGGCCGTACAGGGAGTCCAGTTCGCGCTGGTTCAACAGCAGCTTGCGGTTGCGCGTGGGATCGCACACCACGTGGCTTGATGCCACCGCCAGCGGCTGAAAAGTGGAACCGAACAGATAGGCTTCGCCATCGCGCAGCAAAATATAGCTGTCGCTGATGTTCGCTTTACCGGCACGCAGTGATTTGACTTCCCATCCTTGCAACGCCATGCCGGCCTCGAACTCTTCTTCAATGAAATATTCATGGCGAGCGCGTTTGTTGAGGGCAATAGTGGCTGAACCGGGTTTGTGAGCTTTTTTCTTTGTCATAGTGCGGCGTAGTCTACATCACTCAGTCTGTGGGCGCATCCCCTGTCCTGCGGGGCGGTAAAAAACACACTATTTTAGCACAGCTGGCAAAGGCGTGAATTTTTGTTTAGTAGCTTAAAATGGTATAATTCAACGGTTTTGTGACCAACAGGAACCATTATGGCCCAGATTAGCCGTTCAGCGCTGGTCCCGTATAGCGCTGAGCAGATGTACCGGCTCGTGAATGATGTGGATGCTTATCCTGAATTTCTTCCGGGCTGTACCGGCAGCCGCGTGCTGGATAACAGCGGTAACCAGATGACCGCCGCGGTGGATGTTTCCAAAGCCGGCATCAGTAAAACCTTTACCACGCGTAACACCCTGACCGATAACCAGAGCATTCATATGCAGCTGGTCGATGGGCCGTTCCGCAAGCTGACCGGCGGCTGGAAATTTATCTCGCTCGGCGACGATGCCTGCAAGGTAGAGCTCAGCCTCGACTTTGAGTTCACTAACATGCTGGTCGAGATGGCATTTGGCCGCATCTTCAAAGAGCTGGCCAACAGCATGGTGCAGGCGTTTACCCAGCGCGCCAAAGAGGTTTACCGTGGCTGACATCAGCGTTGAAGTGGTGTACGCGCTGCCGGATAAACAGTATCTGCGTGAGGTAAGCCTGGAAGAGGGCGCCACGGTTGAGCAGGCGATTCAGGCATCCGGACTGCTGACGCTGCGCAAAGATATCGACCTGAGCAGCAATAAGGTCGGCATTTTCAGCCGTCCGGTCAAGCTGAGCGATACGCTGCAGGATGGCGATCGGGTAGAGATTTATCGCCCGCTGATTGCCGATCCAAAAGAGATGCGCCGGCAGCGGGCAGAGCGGGCGGCAACGAAAAAGTAAGTGTACAGGCACTAAAAAAGGCGCTCAGGCGCCTTTTTTGTTGCGGCTCACTCAGTCTTCAGTGCCGGTGAGGCGCGGTTTGTTATCGATGTTCGTCAGCGTACCGTTGCTGTCGAAGGTCAGCGTCAGCGTCTGCTGCTTCACGCTCTCATGGCCTGGCTCCTGACGGAACACGTAATACCACACGTTGCTGCCAAACGGGTCGTGCATCATCGGCGTACCGAGCGTGTAAGCAACCTGCTGCTGCGTCATGCCGGTGTGAATCTTCGAAACGTCGTTGGCGACCAGGTAATTCCCCTGATTGATATCCGGACGATACACAACGCGCTCAAGGGTGGAACATCCGGCGGTCATCATCAACATTACCACTGCCGCGGCAGTCAGCGTTTTACAGCGCATCTATACATTCCTTTTCTGGGGCCAAACGCCTTTCATCAGGCAGTTTTGTTGCCATCAAATTCTGAACTCTGCATACGGCAGGCTTTATTATGGCGATATGACTGCCGATGATAATAAACCTTTGAGCTATTGGAAACCTCTACAGAGCAAGCATATGACCACCTGGCCGCAAAAAAGTGCGGTGTCAGGCTGCTAAAAGTTCTTTTGCGTTCGCCAGCGTGTTGCGTGTTACTTCGCTGCCGCCAAGCAGGCGCGCCAGTTCCTGCAGACGTGCACGCTTATCCAGCGGCTGCATGTGGGTTTCGGTCATCGCACCGTCGGTCTCTTTGCTGACGAAGAAGTGCTGATGACCACAGCCCGCCACCTGCGGCAGGTGAGTTACGCACATTACCTGAGTCGATTCGCCCAACTGGCGCAGCATCTGGCCAACAACAGCGGCCGTCGGACCGCTGATACCGACGTCAACCTCATCGAAAATCATCGCCGGAGTTTCCATTTTCTGTGCGGTGATCACCTGAATCGCCAGCGCAATACGTGACAGTTCCCCCCCTGAGGCCACTTTACCCAGCGGCTGCAGCGGCTGGCCCGGGTTAGTGGTGACACGGAAATCAATACGGCTGGCACCTTCGGCCGTCAGCTGATCGGCATTGAATTCCAGCACGATGGCAAACTCACCGTGCGGCATGGCGAGCGTGCGCATGCTTTGCGTAATCAGCTGGCTCAACTCCTGCGCCGAGGTGACGCGTTGCTGATGCAGGGCTTCGGCACAGGCCAGCGCGGCCTGATGATGAGCCACGACGTCGCTCTGCAGGCTTTCCTGATCGCTCTCCTGCTGCGACAGCTGTTCCGCTTCATCCAGCAGCTGCTGATACAGCACCGGCAGCGCTTCCGGTGAAACATGATGCTTACGCGCCAGCGCAATCTGCCGCGACAGACGCTGCTCCAGCTCATACAGGCGATTAGGATCGAGGTCGAGCCGTTCACAGTAGTGGCGCAGCTCATCGCTGGCTTCACTCAGCTGAATCGCGGCTTCTTCCAGCAGGTTAAATACGCCGCTGACTTTATCATCCAGCGAGACCAGCTCACTCAGCATATTACGCGCGCTGTAAAGCAGGCTTTGCAGGTTGGTGTCATCGCTGTCGGCAAGAATTTGCAGCGCCTGCTGGCTAGTGGACAGCAGCTGACCGCTGTTCGCCAGGCGCTTGTACTCTTCATCAATCTGCTCAAACTCGCCTGGCTGCGGCGCAAACTCGTTGAGTTCTTTCAGCTGATACTGCAGCAGTTCGCGGCGGGCTTCACGCTCCTGCGACAGCTGCTGATGCTGTGCCAGCGCGCGGCAGCTGTGGTGCCAGCGCTGATAGTGCTGACGCATCTCCGCCAGCCGATCGTCGTGCGCGGCGTAGGCATCCAGCAGGTGTTTCTGATGTTCGGTTTTAAGCAGCAGCTGATGCGCATGCTGACCGTGGATTTGAATCAGTAACTGACCGAGTTCGCGCAGCTGCGACAGCGGTACGGACGTGCCGTTGATAAAGCCACGTGAGCGGCCATCGGCACTGATCACGCGGCGCAACAAACATTCGTTGCCGTCGTCAAGCTGGTTCTCCGCCAGCCAGCGCTGGGCTGAGGGTGACGCTTTCAGCTGGAAGCGCGCGCAGATATCCGCGCGGCTGGCCCCCTGACGCACCATGTCTGCTTCAGCACGGCCGCCAAGGCACAGGCCCAGCGCATCAATCGCGATGGATTTTCCTGCGCCGGTTTCGCCGGTGATCGCCGTCATGCCACGATGAAAATCGATCTCCAGTTCACGAACGATTGCAAAATTACTGATGGTCAGTTGTGCCAGCATACAATCACCTGTATGTAAAAACAGATATGGTTTTTCATACAGTATAAACTGGTTTTTTATCCAGTAAAGTAGCCGGCAGGCCTTTTCAGAATAATTTTTTTGACCATCCGAGTTTTGAGCTTAATGTATTAAAATAATTATAATTTTTGGGATGAATTAAATTGAGGTGATTGGCACTGCGGCGAATCAGCACATCTTCCCCTTCCTGAATCGGCAGAGCGATCTGGCTGTCGCAGCTGATCTCCAGGTCGCTGCGCAGCGAGGAAAAACGCAGGCGAATGGTGCTGCTACTGTTGATCACCAGCGGACGCGCCGACAGCGTGTGCGGGAACATTGGCACCAGCGCAATCGCATCAAGCGACGGCGTTAATATCGGCCCGCCCGCCGACAGCGAATAGGCGGTTGAACCGGTTGGCGTGGAGATAATCAGCCCGTCCGAGCGCTGGGAAAAGGCGAACACTTCGTCGATATAGACTTCAAATTCAATCATGTGCGCCACTTTGCCCGGATGCAGCACCACTTCATTGATGGCGCTGCCGATGCGCGGCGAACACTCTTCTTTGCATACCTGCGCTTCCAGCAAAAAGCGGCTTTCCACGAAATAATCGCCCTGCAGCACGTCATCCAGCTGCAGCTGCGCGTTATCCGGATCGAGGTCCGTGAGGAAGCCGAGATTGCCGCGGTTGATGCCAATCACTTTGATGTCGTAACGAGCCAGCACGCGCGCGGCGCCCAGCATGTTGCCATCGCCGCCGACCACCACCGCCAGATCGGCATACTGGCCGATGTCCGCCAGGCTGCCGGTACGCACATCCTGCAGGTTCAGCTCGCGGGCGATTTGCTGTTCCACGATCACGTCATAGCCTTTGTCAGTCAGCCAGCGCCAGAGCATTTCATGGGTGGTTAACGCAGTGGGGTGGCGCGGATGGCCGACGATCCCAATGCAGTTAAAGTGTTTGTTCATTTAGCGGGTGTTCCTCATAAGCCAAAACGGCCAGGCAATGTGATGGGTTCACTTGAAACCGTCAAACTGATCCCCATAATAAGCCAACCAGCGAGATGAATGTGCAAAACGCGGAGAAATTCATGAGTAGTAAAGAACAGAACACCCCAAACGAGCAAGTCTCAGACGAAATTCAACAGGAACAACAGCAGCCGGAAGCGGAGACAGCAACTGAGGTGGATCCGCGTGATGAGCGTATCGCCCAGCTGGAAGCGGAATTAGCGCAGGCGCAGGGTGGCGTGCGTGACGCCCAGCTGCGCGCGCAGGCTGAGATTGAAAATATCCGTCGCCGCGCCGAAATGGACGTGGAAAAAGCGCACAAGTTTGCGCTGGAAAAGTTTGCCAACGAACTGCTGCCGGTGATTGATAGCCTGGAGCGCGCGCTGGAAGTGGCGGATAAAGAGAACACCGAGCTGGCTTCGATGATTGAAGGCATCGAGCTGACGCTGAAATCACTGCTGGGTGCGGTGCGCAAGTTCGGCGTGGAAGTGGTGGGCGAAACTAATGTGCCGTTCAACCCGGATGTGCATCAGGCGATGTCGATGATGGAGTCTGAAGAAGTGGCGCCAAACCACGTGCTGATGGTGATGCAGCGCGGTTACACCCTCAACGGTCGCCTGCTGCGTCCGGCGATGGTTGCGGTATCGAAAGCCAAAGGCTAAGCCGCTCCCGTGCAACAACGGCCGCTGATGCGGCCGTTTGTGTTTTCAGGGCAGCACCGGCGTCCAGTCAATGGGCGTCTGGCCGGCCTGGCTCAGCAGCGCATTAGCTTTGGAAAAATGCTGACAGCCAAAAAAGCCGCGATGGGCCGAAAGCGGCGAAGGATGCGGTGCTTTCAATACGTGATGACGCTGCGCATCAATGATGCTGCCTTTCTTCTGCGCGTGCGATCCCCACAGCAGGAAAATCACCCCTTCGCGATGGGAGTTGATGGCGCTGATCACGTTATCGGTAAAGGTTTCCCAGCCGAAACGCGCGTGCGAATGCGCTTTGCCGGCTTCCACGGTTAACACCGTATTCAGCAGCAGCACACCCTGTTTCGCCCAGCTTTCAAGAAAGCCGTGCTGCGGGCGCTGAAAGCCAGGAATGTCCTGTTCCAGCTCTTTGTACATATTCAGCAGCGACGGCGGAATGGCCACGCCCGGCAGGACCGAGAACGCCAGGCCGTGTGCCTGATTCGGGCCGTGGTACGGATCCTGGCCGAGGATCACCACTTTAATATCGCCCAGTTCGGTGAGACGGAACGCGTTGAAGACGTCCTTTTGCGGCGGATAGACCGTCACGCCCGCCGCACGCTCTTCGGCTACCGCTTTTAGCGTTTCCACGAAGTAAGGTTTTTCTTTCTCTTCAGCCAGCACATCGTGCCAGGTCAGCTTCTCAGCCATCATTGACTCCCTGCAAATTGATGCCTTTAGCTTAGCGTGTCCGGCGGGGCAGCAGAAGGGTAAAAATAAGTTGAACAATTGCAGAAAAAGTTAATGAAAAAAGTTGTTATAAATCAACTAACTAGAGTGGAAGCAAAAATTCTGGCCGGACGAAATTGATACAGGTCAAAACGAGCCGGTCAGCGCGGTGATATACCAGAGCATCACATAACCCGAAGAACCGCGCTGTGCTCCTGCCGCAGCGCTAAGCCCTGGAGGCCTCTATGATTACCGGTATTCAAATTACTCAGGCACAAAATCCGCAGCTGCTGAACTCGTTCTGGCTGCTGGACAATGAGAAAGCCGAAGCCCGCTGCCTGTGCGCAAAAGGTGATTTCACGGAAGATCAGGTTGTTGCAGTCAGCGACCTTGGCGAGATTGCTTACCGTGAAATTCCACTGGAGCAGAAACCGCAGGTGCGCGTTGAAGGCGGTCAGCACCTCAACGTTAACGTGCTGCGCCGTGAAACGCTGGAAGATGCGGTAAAGCATCCGGAAAAATATCCGCAGCTGACCATTCGCGTGTCGGGCTATGCGGTGCGCTTTAATGCGCTGACGCCAGAACAGCAGCGTGACGTTATCACCCGTACCTTTACCGAAAGCCTGTAATTGATCGGCTGACGAAAACACACACACAGCAATACAGGCCGCGCCGGTGCTTACTGGCGCGGCTTTTTTATTTCCTGAAGAGAGAAGAGGGCAGGTTGAGATATTTTACGCCGCGAAACTGCGATTTCAGCAGGCCAGAAAGCAAAAAATCGCCTCAGGGAGGCGATTTAATTGCCGCGATGCTGTTTTATTCCGCACTGCTCTCCGGTGTGCTGCTGCCGCTTGGCTTGCGGCGTTTACCGATATTTTTAGTATCGCGGTGACGTTTCTTCACGCGCGGTTTCTCTTCTTCTTTCGCTTTCTTCTCTTTGCGCTTCTCAAGCGCCTTTTTCGACGGTTTACCGGTGACTTTAGCACTCGGTGCACGCGTTTCCGGACGCAGCTCATCGATTACGCGCGATTTCAGTGGTTCGTTGACGTAGCGGCTGATTTTACCCAGCAGCGGATGGTCATGTGCCTCTACCAGCGAGATCGCGGTACCTTTGCGTCCGGCGCGGCCGGTTCGGCCAATGCGGTGCAGATAGACATCGGCGGTGCGCGGTAAGTCATAGTTGATGACGTGGGTGACGTTATCAATGTCGATACCGCGCGCGGCGACATCGGTCGCGACCAGCACGTTAACGCGACCGTCATTCAGGCGTTTGATCGCTTCGTTACGGTTAGCCTGCACCATTTCGCCTTCGAGGTAGCTGCTGCGCAGGCCGGCTTCGTGCATCCAGGTCACCAGCTCATGCAGGCGCTCACGTTTGCGTACGAACACGATGGCGCGCTTCACTTCCGGCTGCTTCAGCAGATGCACCAGCAGTTTGGTTTTGTGCTCAAGGTTGTCGGCGCGGTAATACCACTGCTGAATCTTCTTGCGCTCGCTTTTGCTCGGATCGGCTTCAATCGCTACCGGATCGTTCAGCAGGCGCTCGGCGAAATCTTTAATGTTGTCGCCTTCCAGCGTGGCCGAGAACAGCAGCGTCTGTTTGCGCCAGCGCGTTTCACCGGCAATGGTCTCGATATCCTGCGCAAAGCCCATGTCCAGCATGCGGTCGGCTTCGTCCAGAATCAGCGTTTCTACCGCGCGGCAGTCAAAGTTCTCTTCTTTGATGTACTGCAGCAGACGGCCGGTGGTCGCGACCACGATGTCCTGATTTTCACTGAACACTTCCGCGTGGTTCATATAGGCCACGCCGCCGGTGATGGTGGCGATATCGAGATGGGTATGTTTGGCCAGCTCGCGCGCCTGGTCGGCAACCTGCATCGCCAGTTCACGCGTCGGCGTGAGGATCAGAATGCGCGGCGGCCCTGATTTTTTACGCGGAAAATCGAGCAGGTGCTGTAAAGCGGGCAGCAGGTAGGCTGCGGTTTTCCCCGTTCCGGTTGGTGCCGAACCCAGTACGTCACGGCCTTCCAGCGCGGCAGGAATGGCCTCAGCCTGAATGGCAGTCGGGCGCGTGAAGCCTTTATCCTGCAGGGCTTCCAGCAGGCTTTCGTCGAGTTCGAGTTCGGAGAATGTGGTTACGGTCATGGTCTACCTCAGTTTGGGGCGCTGATTATAGACAGTTCAGCCACAATCTTCATCTGTTTGTGTTGCACAGGTGAAGGTGAATTCACTTCGCGACCACGTTACACTTCCGGCAGGAGCAAATTCAATGGTCGTTAAGCATGTCTCAGCCGCAACCGCCAGCGCGGGCGATGTTAAGAAAAGATGGGTTCACGTTTAAGCAATTTTTTGTCGCGCACGATCGCTGTGCCATGAAGGTCGGCACCGATGGGGTGCTGCTCGGCGCCTGGGCACCGGTGGCAGGCGTACGGCGCATACTGGATATCGGCTGCGGCAGCGGTCTTATTGCGCTGATGCTGGCGCAGCGCACGCCGGATGACGTCAGTATCGATGCCGTCGAACTGGAGCGCAGCGCCGCCGCGCAGGCGCAGGAGAACGTCGCCGCGTCGCCGTGGGCGCATCGCATCGCGGTGCATGCGCAGGACATCGTCAGCTGGAGTGAGCAGGCAGAAAAACGCTACTCGCTGATTGTCAGTAATCCGCCGTTTTTCACGCCGGGCATGGCCTCGGCCAGCGTCGAGCGCGATACCGCGCGCAGCACGGCAACACTTGATCATCCCACCCTGCTGCGCTGTGCGGCAGAGCTGATTGAAGAAGAGGGGCTGTTTTGCGTGGTGCTGCCCGCGGATGCCGGCGAAAACCTGATTACACTGGCGCGTGCCGAAGGCTGGCATCTGCGTTATCGCTATGATGTGGCACCTTACGCGCAGCGACCGCCGAACCGGCTGGTGCTGGGCTTTTCACCTGCCGCAGGCGAACTCGTGCAGGAGCGGCTCGCCATTCGTGATGAAGATAAAAGCTATTCGGCGGACTGGCTGAGCCTGGTAACCGATTTCTATCTGTTCCGCTAGGCTACCGGCTGCAGCACCGTTGGCTGTGCCTCGGGCAGCGTATGCGGATAGTCGCGGGTGAAGTGCAGCCCGCGGCTCTCTTTGCGCGCCAGCGCACAGCGCACCATCAGCTCTGCCACCTGTACCAGATTGCGCAGCTCCAGCAGATTGTTGGAGAGGCGAAAGTGCGCATAGTATTCATCTATCTCCTGCTGTAGCAGCGTAATGCGGCGCAGGGCGCGCTCCAGCCGCTTGGTGGTACGCACGATGCCCATGTAGTCCCACATTAACAGCCGCAGCTCATGCCAGTTGTGCTGAATCACCACCCATTCATCGGCATCGTCGACGCGGCTTTCATCCCACGCCGGCAGGTGATCGACGGCGTGCATCTGCGGCAGACGGCGCACAATATCTTCGGCCGCCGACCAGCCATACACCAGACACTCCAGCAGCGAGTTTGATGCCATGCGGTTAGCGCCGTGCAGGCCGGTATAGCTGACCTCACCAATCGCATACAGCCCGTCGACATCGGTGCGCCCATGCTGATCCACCATCACGCCGCCGCAGGTGTAATGCGCGGCGGGCACAATCGGAATCGGCTGCTGTGTCAGATCGAGGCCAAACGTCAGCAGCTTGTCATAGATCATCGGAAAGTGGGCACGCACAAAGCTGGCCGGCTGATGGCTGATGTCGAGATACATGCAGTCGACGCCCAGGCGCTTCATTTCGTGATCGATAGCGCGCGCCACGATATCGCGCGGTGCCAGTTCGGCGCGCGCATCGAAATCCGGCATAAAGCGCGAACCGTCCGGGCGCAGTAGCCAGGCACCTTCGCCGCGCAGCGCTTCGGTCAGCAAAAAGTTTTGCGCCTGCGGATGAAACAGGCAGGTAGGGTGAAACTGATTGAATTCCAGATTGGCCACCCGGCAGCCGGCGCGCCACGCCATCGCGATGCCGTCGCCGGACGCGACATCCGGATTAGTGGTGTACTGATATACCTTCGCCGCACCGCCGGTGGCCAGCACCACGCTGCGGGCGCGGCAGGTTTCAACCTGTTCGCGATTGCGATTCCAGATCCATGCGCCTACCACGCGCCGCGTTCCGGGCAGGCCAATTTTATCGGAGAGGATTAAATCCACCGCGTTGGCACGCTCAATAACGCGAATATTGGGATGGCTGAGCGCCTGGCTGACCAGCGTGGTTTCGACCGCGCGCCCGGTGGCGTCGGCGCTGTGTAAAATACGGCGATGGCTGTGACCGCCTTCGCGCGTCAGGTGATAGCGCGCATTGCCGTTATCCTGTGGCTCGCGATCAAACGCCACGCCGTTATCGATCAGCCACTGTACGCACGGGCGCGCATTGCTGGCGATAAAATTCACCGTCTCACGATCACACAGGCCTGCGCCGGCAATCAGCGTATCTTCGACGTGTGATTCAATGCTGTCGTTTTCATCAAACACCGCCGCAATCCCGCCCTGTGCATACAGCGTGGAGCCTTCGCTAATCTGCGCTTTACTCAGCACCGTTACCTGATAATGCGGTGCCAGCCGCAGCGCCAGAGATAAACCGGCCGCGCCGCTGCCAACAATCAGTACATCACAGCTATGATCGGGAATGGGGTTCATGATGTTTAATTTACTAAACAAAAGGTCCCCCGAGCATAAGCCCGGACGCCGCTGGTGTGAAGTATTTTGAACAAAAAACGCGGGATAATTCGACGCAATAATCAGATTGTAATGCGATTTCAGTAAGTTATGTCTGAAAATAAGCGATTAGTGTTTTTTATACCAAACACGCTGAAAATTCAGGGAATAAAGGTGAAAAATGCGGCGTCATAGGGTACTCTGCCAGCGATTATCGGTGCCGCCAACGACACCACCAGTGCGGTAAGTCGCTACACTGAAAGACCATCAACAACAACGATGTCAGGGCACCGGTACAGAAAATATCAGGTCGTGGTGAACTTCAGGCCAGAACGGGACTCTAAGCGCATGCTTGCTCACAATAAATGAGATGTGCTGGCAGTTCACTTACGCATAAAAGAGATTTGGGGAGACATTACCTCGGATGAGCGAGCAGTTAACGGATCAGGTTCTCGTTGAGCGGGTTCAGAAAGGAGATCAAAAGTCATTTAATTTACTGGTGATCCGATACCAGCATAAAGTGGCGAGCCTGGTTTCACGTTATGTCCCGTCAGGCGATGTGCCTGATGTGGTTCAGGAATCTTTCATTAAAGCGTATCGCGCACTGGAGTCGTTCCGGGGTGATAGCGCCTTTTACACGTGGCTGTACCGCATTGCGGTCAACACCGCGAAGAATTATCTGGTGGCTCAGGGGCGCCGGCCGCCGTCCAGCGATGTGGACGCGATTGACGCGGAAAATTTCGAAAGTGCGGGTGCGCTAAAAGAAATTTCGAACCCTGAGAACTTAATGTTGTCAGACGAACTGAAACAAATTGTTTTTCGGACGATTGAGGCGTTGCCTGAAGATCTGCGTATGGCCATCACCCTGCGGGAACTGGATGGCCTGAGTTACGAAGAGATCGCCGCCATCATGGATTGTCCGGTAGGTACTGTACGTTCACGTATCTTCCGGGCCCGGGAAGCCATTGATAATAAAGTTCAACCGCTTATCCAACGTCAGTGATAACGGCTACTGGAAGGGTACCAAAGCATGCAGAAAGAAAAACTTTCCGCTTTAATGGATGGTGAAACTTTAGATAACGAGCTGCTGGCGTCGTTATCGAAGGATGCAGATCTACAAAAAAGCTGGGAGAGCTACCATCTGATCCGCGACACTCTGCGGGGCGATGTGGGCGAAGTGCTGCATTTTGATATCTCCGCACGCGTTGCTGCCGCGATCGAAAACGAGCCGGTGCGCAAAGTGACTTCGTTGATCCCGGAAGCACAGCCGGAGCCGTCGCGCTGGCAGAAAATGCCATTCTGGCGTCGCGGTGGCGGCTGGGTTGCTCAGGTCACGCAGATCGGTGTGGCGGCCTGTGTGTCGCTGGCGGTGATCGTCGGTGTGCAGCACTACAACAGTTCACCAGCGGGTAGTGCGACGGAAACGTCGGATGCGCCAGCCTTTAATACCTTACCGATGATGGGTAAAGCGTCACCGGTCAGCCTGGGCGTGCCGTCTGATGCTTTTGACACCAACAGCTCAAATCAGCAGGTGCAGGAGCAGCGTCGACGCGTGAATGCCATGCTGCAGGATTACGAACTGCAACGCCGTCTGCATGCCGATCAGGTGCAGTTTGAAAGCAATGCGCCGCAACAGGCGCAGGCTAACGTTCCCGGAACTCAGTCGTTAGGAACTCAACAGCAGTAATGAAGCAGCTTTGGTGTGCCGTTAGCCTGCTGGCAGGCAGCCTGCTTTGGTCATCTACCGCCCCGGCGCAGACATCTGCGTCCGGGGCGTTGTTACAGCAGATGGAGCAGGCCAGCCAGAACCTCAACTACGAATTCGCCTATATCAATGTCTCACGTCTGGGCATTGAATCCCTGCGTTACCGCCATGCGGTTATCGACAATCGCGTATTCGCCCAGCTATTACAGATGGACGGACCGCGCCGTGAAGTGATCCAGCGCGGCAACGACATCAGCTATTTCGAACCGGGTCTCGATCCGTTCTCGCTGCCGGGCAACCACATTATTGATGCGCTGCCGGCGCTGATGTTCGCTGACTTCTCGCGCCTCGGCGATGCCTACGATTTTATCCCGGTAGGGCGTTCCCGCATGGCCGATCAGATGTGCGAAGTAGTGCGCATCGTGTCGCGAGACGGTACGCGTTACAGCTACGTGGTGTGGCTGGACGTCGATACCAAATTGCCGCTGCGGATTGATTTGCTGGATCGCGACGGTGAGACGCTGGAGCAGTTCCGCGTCATCAGTTTTGCCGTTGATGAAGGCGTGCGCAATCTGATGCAGGGGCTGGAAAAAGCCAATCTGCCGCCGTCGCTGTCGTTACCGGCGGGCGACAAAGTGCAGCTCAGCTGGCAACCGGGCTGGCTGCCGGCCGGCATGAAGCTGATTTCGCAAAGCCGGCGCGACATTCCGGCGATGAACAAAACCGTAGAATCCCGTCTGTACAGCGATGGCCTGTTCAGCTTCGCTATCAACATCACGCCTGCCGATAAAAGCAGTTCGCCACAGTCATTGCGCACTGGGCGTCGTACGGTACAGACCGAAGTGCGCGATAATCGTGAAATTACCGTGGTGGGCGAATTGCCGCCGACCACTGCCAAACGTATCGCGGACAGCATAGATTCAGGTGCCACAAAATGATGAGAGAATGGGCCACCGTGGTGGCATGGAAAGAGGGCGTCGCTACTCTGCATTCGGAAGCGAAAACCTCCTGCAACAGTTGTTCAGCGCGCAAAGGCTGCGGCAGCCATGCGCTCAACCAGCTGGGACCGAAAAACGCCCATGTAATGACCATCGCCAGTCCGGAGCCGCTGCAGCCGGGCCAGCGCATTGAGCTGGGCATTCGCGAAAGCAGCCTGCTCGGTTCTGCGTTGCTGGTGTATATGACGCCACTGTTTGGTCTGTTCCTGGTCGCGGGCCTGTTCCAGATGCTGTTCCACAGCGACCTTGCTGCGGCCTGCGGTGCGCTGCTGGGTGGCGTTGGCGGCTTTATTGTTGCCAAAGGGGTTTCCAGCCGGTTTGGCGATCGCGAAGCGTTCCAGCCGGTGATTCTCAGCGTTGCGCTCCCGCCTGATGCGCTACGGGTGGAAAACCACAGTTGATCCCCGTTCAGGCCGCGTATTGCGCGGCCTTTTCATTTCGTCTTAATCGCTGAATTCTGTTGCGATTCCCCGCAGTTCCATTCTTTAACGCGCGGCGTTAACAGTGTAATATGCGTCGTCATTAATGAGGCTGACAGGGTTCCGGGTAAAGCTCACTTGCCTGAATGTGTCTGTGCTCACGTTTTCAACTGATTTTCTACGTGAAGATATTCATATAAATGAAGCACATACGAAATTTCTCCATTATCGCTCACATTGACCATGGCAAATCAACGCTCTCTGACCGTTTGATTCAGATTTGCGGTGGCCTGAGCGATCGTGAGATGGCGGCGCAGGTTCTGGATTCGATGGATCTGGAGCGCGAGCGCGGCATCACCATTAAAGCGCAGAGCGTTACGCTCGATTACCACGCGCCAAACGGTGAAACTTACCAGCTCAATTTTATCGACACCCCAGGCCATGTTGACTTCTCTTATGAAGTTTCCCGCTCGCTGGCGGCCTGTGAAGGGGCATTGCTGGTGGTTGATGCAGGTCAGGGCGTTGAAGCGCAGACCCTGGCGAACTGCTACACCGCCATGGAAATGGATCTGGAAGTGGTACCGGTACTGAACAAGATCGACCTGCCTGCGGCCGACCCGGAGCGCGTGGCGGAAGAGATTGAAGATATCGTCGGCATTGACGCCGCGGATGCGGTGCGTTGCTCGGCGAAAACCGGCGTCGGCGTACCGGATGTGCTGGAACGTCTGGTGCGGGATATTCCGCCGCCGGAAGGTGATGCGGAAGGCCCGCTGCAGGCGCTGATCATCGATTCCTGGTTTGATAACTACCTCGGTGTGGTGTCGCTGATCCGTATTAAGAACGGCACGCTGCGCAAAGGTGACAAAGTGAAGGTAATGAGTACCGGCCAGGTGTACAACGCTGACCGTCTCGGCATTTTCACGCCAAAACAAATTGACCGTACCGAGCTGAAGTGTGGCGAGGTAGGCTGGCTGGTGTGCGCCATCAAAGACATCCTCGGCGCGCCGGTGGGCGATACCCTGACGCTGCAGCGCAATCCAGCGGATAAAGCGCTGCCGGGCTTCAAAAAAGTGAAGCCACAGGTGTATGCCGGTCTGTTCCCGGTGAGCTCTGACGACTACGAAGCTTTCCGTGATGCCTTAGGCAAGCTGAGCCTGAACGACGCCTCACTGTTCTATGAGCCAGAGAGCTCCACCGCGCTGGGCTTTGGCTTCCGCTGTGGCTTCCTCGGCCTGCTGCACATGGAGATCATCCAGGAGCGTCTGGAGCGTGAATACGATCTCGACCTGATCACCACCGCGCCAACGGTTGTGTACGAAGTGGAAACCACTGACGGAGAAGTGGTGTACGTCGACAGCCCATCGAAGCTGCCGCCGCTGAATAATATTGCTGAACTGCGCGAACCGATCGCTGAGTGTCATATGCTGCTGCCGCAGGAGTTTCTGGGCAACGTCATTACGCTGTGTATCGAAAAACGCGGTGTGCAGACTAACATGGTTTACCACGGCAAACAGGTTGCGCTGACCTATGAGATTCCGATGGCAGAAGTGGTACTCGACTTCTTCGACCGTCTGAAATCAACGTCGCGCGGCTATGCGTCGCTGGACTATAACTTCAAACGTTTCCAGACCTCTGACATGGTGCGCGTCGACGTCCTGATTAACTCAGAACGCGTTGATGCGCTGGCGCTGATTACGCACCGTGATAACTCACAGTATCGTGGCCGCGAGCTGGTGGAGAAGATGAAAGATCTGATCCCGCGCCAGCAGTTCGATATTGCGATTCAGGCTGCAATCGGCAACCACATTATCGCTCGCTCAACAGTGAAGCAGCTGCGTAAAAACGTCCTGGCGAAATGCTATGGCGGTGACGTCAGCCGTAAGAAAAAGCTGTTGCAGAAGCAGAAAGAAGGTAAGAAGCGAATGAAGCAGGTCGGCAACGTTGAGCTGCCGCAGGAAGCATTCCTTGCCATTCTGCATGTCGGTAAAGACAGCAAATAAGGAACTTTAATGGCTAATATGTTCGCCCTGATTCTGGTGATTGCCACTCTGTTAACCGGCATCATCTGGTGTATCGATCGCTTTAAGTGGGCCCCGGCGCGCCGGGCAAAGCAGGCGGCGGCACAGGCTCAGGCAGGTAATTCGCTCGACAGCAA
This sequence comes from Pantoea sp. Morm, assembly GCF_016643525.1. Lineage (NCBI taxonomy): Bacteria > Pseudomonadati > Pseudomonadota > Gammaproteobacteria > Enterobacterales > Erwiniaceae > Pantoea > Pantoea sp. Morm. The sequence continues at coordinate 27,397 of NZ_VOQX01000003.1, forward strand.
AACGCTGGCCAAAGTGGCCGCGCAGCCGGGCTGGGTTGAAACCGCAGCGTCGGTGTTCCCGGTGCTGGCGGTGGTACTGATCGTGCGCTCGTTTATCTTCGAACCGTTTCAGATCCCTTCTGGCTCGATGATGCCGACGCTGCTGATTGGCGACTTCATCCTGGTGGAGAAATTTGCTTACGGCATCAAAGATCCGATCACGCAAACCACGCTGATCCCGACCGGCCATCCGCAGCGCGGAGATGTCGCGGTGTTCAAATACCCGAAGGATCCGAGCGTGGATTACATCAAGCGCGTGATCGGTCTGCCGGGCGACAAAGTGGTGTTTGATCCTTACAGCAAAACGCTGACCATCAACCCAGGCTGCGGCACGGGCAAGTGTGACACGGCGCTGCCGGTGACCTATACCAACATTGAGCCAAGCGATTTCATCCAGACCTTCAGCGGCTTTGATGGTAACGAAACCGGCAACGGTTTCTACCAGGTGCCGCAGGGCGAAACGCTGCGTGGCGGCCTGCGTCTTGGCACGCGCAAAGAGACGCTGGGCAACGTCACGCACGATATCCTGCTGGTGAACGAAGCGCAGAGCCAGGCGAGCATGTATTATCAGCAGCCGGGTCAGCCGCAGGCCACGTGGATTGTGCCGCAGGGGCAATACTTCATGATGGGCGATAACCGTGATAACAGCGCCGACAGCCGCTACTGGGGCTTTGTGCCCGAGAAGAATCTGGTCGGCAAAGCGGTTGCTATCTGGATGAGCTTTGAGAAACAGGAAGGACAGTGGCCGACCGGCGTGCGACTGAGTCGCATTGGCGGTATTCACTGATTTAAAAACGGCTGGCTTCCTGCGAGTCAGGGAGCCACTGCACACCAAACAGAACGTGCTGGACCTTCAGCCCTGTTTGGTATGCAGAGTCACAGACGCACAGAACAACTGGAATCGCATGAACCCCATCCTCATTAACAAGCTGCAGCGCAAACTGGGCTACACTTTTACTCATCCGGAATTACTGCAGCAGGCTCTGACTCACCGCAGCGCCAGCAGCAAACATAACGAGCGTCTTGAATTTCTTGGCGATTCTATCCTCAGCTATGTGATTGCCAACGCGCTGTATCACCGCTTCCCGCGCGTGGACGAAGGCGACATGAGCCGCATGCGTGCCACGCTGGTACGCGGCAACACGCTGGCCGAAATGGCGCGCGAGTTTGAGCTGGGCGAATGTCTGCGTCTTGGGCCGGGCGAGCTGAAAAGCGGCGGGTTCCGCCGGGAATCCATCCTCGCGGATACCGTAGAGGCGCTGATCGGCGGCATCTTCCTCGACAGCAACATTCAGACGGTCGAGAAGCTGATTCTCGACTGGTATCAGAATCGCCTTGAGCAGATCAGCCCGGGCGATAAGCAAAAAGATCCGAAAACGCGCCTGCAGGAGTATCTGCAGGGCCGTCATCTGCCGCTGCCGTCTTATCTGGTGGTACAGGTACGTGGCGAAGCGCACGATCAGGAATTTACCATTCACTGTCAGGTGAGTGGGATGGCTGAACCGGTGGTGGGCGTGGGCTCCAGCCGCCGTAAAGCAGAGCAGGCCGCCGCCGAACAGGCGTTAATCAAGCTCGGCCTCGAATAAATTGTCATTTCGCAGCCTCAGCAGTGAGGCTGCCCAATCAGGACCCGAATGAGCGAACTCGAAACATACAGCGGCTTTATCGCGATTGTCGGCCGGCCTAACGTCGGCAAATCCACCTTACTGAACCAGCTGCTGGGGCAGAAGGTGTCGATCACCTCGCGCAAGCCGCAAACCACGCGCCACCGCATCATGGGTATTCATACCGAAGGCGCTTATCAGGCGATCTACGTGGATACACCCGGCCTGCATATGGAAGAGAAGCGGGCGATCAACCGCCTGATGAACCGTGCTGCCAGCAGCTCCATCGGTGACGTTGAGCTGGTAATTTTTGTGGTGGAAGGCACGCGCTGGACGCCTGACGATGAGATGGTGCTGAACAAGCTGCGTGACGGCAAAGTGCCGGTGGTGCTGGCGGTAAACAAAGTCGACAACATCCAGGATAAAAGCATCCTGCTGCCGCACCTGCAGTTCCTCAGCCAGCAGATGAACTTCCTCGAGATCGTGCCGATCTCCGCCGAAACCGGTAAAAACGTGGATGCCATTGCGGAGATCGCCCGCAAGCGCCTGCCGCTGTCGGATCACCACTTCCCGGAAGACTACATCACCGATCGCTCGCAGCGTTTCATGGCTTCAGAAATCATCCGTGAAAAACTGATGCGCTTCCTCGGCGCCGAGTTACCGTATTCGGTTACCGTGGAGATTGAGCAGTTCGTCTCTAACGAGCGCGGCGGCTATGACATCAACGGTTTGATTCTGGTCGAGCGCGAAGGGCAGAAGAAGATGGTGATTGGCAACAAAGGTGCCAAAATCAAAACCATCGGTATCGAAGCGCGTAAAGACATGGAAGAGATGTTCGAGGCGAAAGTCCATCTCGAGCTGTGGGTTAAAGTGAAATCGGGCTGGGCGGACGACGAACGTGCGCTGCGCAGCCTGGGTTATACAGACGACTAATTGATGGAAGGCTGGCAACGCGCCTTTGTGCTGCATAGTCGCCCTTACAGCGAAACCAGCCTGCTGCTCGATCTGTTCAGCGAAAGTCAGGGACGCGTCCGCGTCCTTGCCAAGGGCGCACGCTCGCGCCGTTCCCAGCTTAAAGGCGCACTGCAACCCTTTACACCGCTACTGGTGCGCTGGGGCGGCCGTGGCGAAGTCAAAACCCTGCGTAACGCCGAAGCGGTGTCGCTGGCGCTGCCGCTCAGCGGCATCACGCTCTACTGTGGCCTGTATGTTAACGAGCTGCTGTCGCGGGTGCTGGAGCAGGAAATTCCCTTCTCCGAACTGTTCTTCGATTATCTCTCATGTATCCAGACGCTGGCGGCGGCCAACGGTTCGCCCGAGCCAGCGCTGCGCCGTTTTGAGCTTGCACTGCTGGGGCATCTGGGCTACGGCGTCGACTTTCTGCACTGCGCCGGCAGCGGCGAGGCGGTCGACGACAGCATGACCTACAGCTATCGCGAAGAGAAAGGTTTTATCGCCAGTCTGGTGGTCAATCAGCGCAGTTTCACCGGCCGCCAGCTGCGCGCGCTGTGGGAGCGCGAATTTCCCGACGCCGACACGCTGCGTGCCGCCAAACGCTTCACGCGCATGGCGCTGAAACCTTATCTGGGCGGTAAGCCGCTGAAGAGTCAGGAGCTGTTCCGTCAGTTTGTGCCGAAAAAACGACCGAACGTGGCAAACGACGAGCGCGGGTGATGCACCTGACAGGCTCCGCGCGTTACACTGCAAACATACTGAACACATTTAAGGATTGTCATGGCTGAGTTGCTGTTAGGGGTCAACATCGATCACATCGCCACCGTACGTAACGCGCGTGGCACAAACTATCCCGATCCGGTACAGGCCGCGTTTGTCGCGGAGCAGGCGGGCGCAGACGGCATTACCGTACATCTGCGTGAAGATCGCCGTCACATCACCGATCGCGACGTGCGGATCCTGCGCGATACCATCCATACCCGCATGAATCTTGAGATGGCGGTCACCGACGAAATGGTCGGCATCGCCTGCGACATCAAACCGCATTTTGTCTGCCTGGTGCCGGAAAAGCGCCAGGAAGTGACCACGGAAGGCGGCCTTGATGTGGCCGGTCAGCAGGATAAAGTCAACGCGGCAGTCAAACAGCTGAGCGAGGCGGGCATTCTGGTGTCGCTATTTATTGATGCCGATCAGCGCCAGATTGAAGCGGCGGTCGCCAGCGGTGCGCCTTACATTGAAATCCACACTGGCGCCTATGCTGAAGCAGCGGAAGGGCTGGCGCGCGATGCCGAACTGGCGCGTATCGCCAGCGCTGCGACCTTTGCCGCCAGCCGCGGCCTGAAGGTCAATGCTGGCCACGGTCTGACGTATCACAACGTTCAGCCGATTGCTGCGCTGCCGGAAATGCATGAGCTGAACATTGGTCACGCGATTATCGGTCGTGCGCTGTTCAGCGGTCTCGCAGCGGCGGTTAGCGACATGAAAGCGCTGATGCGGGAAGCGCGCCGCTAATGGCCATTCTGGGGCTGGGCAGCGATATCGTCGAGATCGAGCGTATCGCCGGCGTAATTGAACGCTCTGGCGATCGCCTGGCGCGCCGCGTGCTGAGCGAAGCTGAGTGGCAGCAGTATCAGGCGCATCAGCAGCCGGTGCGCTTCCTCGCCAAACGTTTTGCGGTGAAAGAGGCGGCGGCAAAAGCCTTCGGCACCGGCATTCGCGGCGGCTTAGCGTTTAATCAGTTTGAAGTGTACAACGATGCGCTGGGGAAGCCTGGCCTGCGCTTCTTTGAACAGGCCAAAGTGATTGCCAGCCAGCTGGGCGTGCAGCATGTGCACGTCACGCTGGCCGACGAGCGCCACTATGCCTGCGCCACGGTGATTATCGAAGATTAAGCGTGCAGCAGCACAAACTTCTCCCACAGCGCGTCGCGACTTTCCACGTGCTGTGGGTCTGAAAGAATAGTGTTATCAATCGGGCAGACGCTCTGACAGGTCGGCTCATCATAATGACCCACGCACTCAGTGCAGCGGTCAGCGTCGATCTGATAGATCGATTCACCCATGCTGATCGCCTGGTTCGGGCACTCAGGCTCGCACATGTCGCAGTTAATGCAGCGCTCAGTAATTATCAGTGCCATTGCATAAGCTCATCAGTTGCTTGTTTTCATTGCATGTTTCATGGTTAGTTCCGCTCTCCGGCGCAAAACGCCTGCTGAAATAGCGCTTTGCAGTGTGATTTTTCAATCGATGCAGGCGTACACCAGCGGGGCGATCCCCTGAGCGGCACGCATATTATCACGCCGGGTGGCGTTCAAAAAATGACTTAGCGTAGTATTCGGCCGCCAGCAGAACGTGGCGACGTGGCTGCGACCAGCCGATCTGATGTCGCGCCATAGCCAGAAAACCACGCAACGGTAAGCAGAGCCGTTGCGTGGTAAGCGAAATAGTGGCGGCGCTGGCCTTTATTTTACCGGTGCCAGCACGTGGGTGGCATCCAGCGTCATACAATCACCTGGACATTGATCGCTGCCGTAGATAACGGGCACCTTTGGCAAGGAAAACTTCATCGCGTGCTCTTTTTTAATCGCGTCGGCCATACCGGCAAAGGACCATGGCATACCCAGCGAAAGCGAACCGAACTCATCGTATTTTTTGGATTTTGCGACAGCAGGTAAGTTGTCGCTATCGATACGATAATAAAGCTGGCCAGAGTATTCTGCAGGCACGTTCTCTATGATTGCGCTGCTTAACAACTGATACTCGCGCTGCTGAGGCGTAGAAAAGCCCTTCTGAATATTCAGCATGCATGAGAGCACCGCAATGACGAGGCAAACGATACTGGCAGAAGTAGTTATCTTCAGCTTATTAAAGATCACGAATAAGCCAGCAATGAAGGCTGAGGTAGTGATTAACGACAGCGCGATAACCGTGCGATAGGCTGCCCAGTCCTCACTCACCAAAAGATTAGGAATGCCCGCCGCCAGCAGGAAAAACAGGAACAGAAAAGCTTTACGCGGTTTGAAATCGGGTGCCTTCACAATGCCCACGATGCTCAGTGAGCAGGAGATGATAATACTGACAATCGAGCGCCCGGTATCAAAGTTGCACAGCGCATTTCTGAGCGGCTCAGCGATAAACCAGGTGATTTTTTTCAGCGGCGCTAAGGTGATATTGGTTCTGGCCAGTACTTCATTGAACAGCACGAGCGGCAGAACTTTCGCCAGTACCAGTGCCATCACCATGCCAAATCCCAGCATCAACATCAGCTTGATCACCGCGCTGCGCTGATAATTATTCCGGGTCATGCCCAGATCGAGCAGGGCAAAGAATAAGAAGCTCATGGCTGCGGGTTGGTAAATCGCAAAGGAAAGCGTCAGGCAAATAGCTGACAGTAGCACCCGGCCCAGGCCTTTGTTTTCCGCCAGCGTTGAATAACTGATGCCCGCCAGCAGCACGGACAGGACATAAGGAAAGCAGACTGTCCAGCCGACAAAAACCTGAAATGAGGGCAGCAAACAAATCAACGTGGCAAACGTCAGACGCTGGACCGCGCTGGCGAAAATGCTGCGACGCTCAAGGAAACGGATGATGTAACCGCCCAGTAAAATCAGGCTTAATAATGAGAGTACACGAAGCCAGGTCAAATCCTGCACGTCATCGATCAGGAAAGCGAAGAAGTAACGGATAGCACCATAAAAAGGTCGGCCCGATAAGATATCCCATTTGAAAATACTGAATGCATCGGTAGTGGATGCGTATAAATAGAACCAGTCGTCGGAAAATCCGTATGTTGATAAATAAACCGGGCTATAACCGATGAGTAAAGCGACGGCAAGTATCAGATACATGGTGGAGGGATGACGCTCAAAAACTGTTTTTTTCATTTCCTGCTCTTAATCACGTAGCGTGGTCTTTGTTTGGACTCAATGTAGATTCGGCCAATATATTCGCCCAGAACACCGATGCCGATAAGTTGCACTCCACCCAAAAACAGAATGGAAACCAGCAACGAAGGGTAACCCGCCACCGGATTGCCCCAGAGCAGTTTATCGATGATCATCCAGAATCCATAAAGAAAGGAGAGTAACGCGACGCTACCGCCGATGTAACTCCAGATGCGCAAGGGGAAGGTTGAAAAACTGGTTAATCCTTCTAATGCCAGATTCCATAATTTCCAGCCATTAAATTTCGACATCCCTGTGACGCGTTCAGCCCGATCATATTCCACAATCGCTGTTTTACCGCCAACCCAGGATAAAATGCCCTTCATGAACAGATTTCTTTCCGGCAGGCTTTTTATCTGTTCTACCGTCTCGCGCGATAGCAGACGAAAATCGCCAACGTTTTCCTCTATTTTCGGCGAGCTGATTTGGTTGTGGAAGTGATAAAACCACTCGGCTGTTTTACGTTTGACATGCCCATCGGCGCTGCGATCTTTCCGTTTAGCCAGAACCACATCGGCACCCGCTTGCCAGCGTTCAACCAGTTGATGGATAACGGCGATGGGATCCTGCAGATCAACATCAATCGGGATAACCGCGTCACCGGTGGCATGCTCCAGTCCGGCAAACAACGCGGGCTCTTTGCCGAAATTGCGGGTGAATGACAGCGCAATGACCAGCGGATCCGAGATGGCCAGGGCATTGATGATGTTTTCGCTGCCATCGCTACTGCCGTCATTGATAAAAACAATTTCCACCTGATAGCCGGCTAATTCATGACGAACCGCCTGATAAAAGAGTGGAATGGTTTCCTCTTCATTGAAGACGGGCACGACGAGAGACAATTTCATTTTACTTCCCTGAAAACGATGTAATTAGAGTAGATGAAGCCGCAACCCAGGCTAATAAAGGAAAAGAGTATCAGGGTAATCACCGGGGAAAGCGTGCAGGCGTCGGCCATCCAGCCAACCAGCGCCGCCATGCCTCCCATAAAGCTGACATAAAGCAGGTAACGCAAGGGCGTGGCTGCAGAAGAGAAGGTCCAGCGGGCATTAGCAAAAAAAGAAAACGTCACCGCAACGCAGAATGCACCAAAGTTTGCCATAGCCTGGCCGGACTCGAACAGCTTGAGAATAAGCGCAAACACCGTCCAGTGAATCGCGGTGTTGATAACGCCAATTCCTGCATAACGGGAAATAAGTTTCAGCATGACGAGAGAGATGAGTAAATTTGCCCTGATCATATACATCGGAAATTATCCTGCAAGCCCGATGCTGAAAATGCGTTTAATCGGGCCAAAACAAGGATAGCGACAGGCAACAAAACCATTGCCCCGCCCGATGATCAATTTCGGACTAAGGCAGGGTGGGGAATATCCTGAGCATGGGGCAATCAGACCAGCTTTTTCACCAGCTCCTCGCTGTGACGAATATGGCTGGAGGCGCGTTCCGGATCGTTCTGCACCAGCGCCATAAACAGCAGATCGGTCAGCGCCAGCTGGGCGCTGGTGGAGGAGATGGCCGCACTGCGCGTGCTCTGCTCCTCGGCGACGGTATACAGACAGACCGTGGCGCACTGCTGCAGCGAATTCGGGGTAAAGCCGGTAAACGCCAGCACATCGGCGCCAATCGCCGCCGCTTCCTGCGCCGCGAGGTTGATCTCGCGACGTTCGCCGGTGTAGGAGATTGCCAGCAGCACATCGCCGGGTGCCATCGCCTGAACGCTGGCCAGCAGCGCGTGCATGTCCTGCTCGGCGACGGCGTTGATGCCAATCTTCATCAGCTTCCACGAAAAATCTTTCGCCACCAGCCCGGAAGCGCCAATGCCGACCAGCAGAATGCGGTTGGCGTTTTTCAGCAGCTGCAGCGTTTCCGTGAGTTTCTCTTCGCTGTTGATATCCAGCGTGGCGCGAATCGCCGAAATTTTTTCCGTCAGCAGCTTTTCGCCGACAACTTTAAGCGGATCGTCACTCAGAATGTGGTTGTGCACGGTGATGGCATCGCGGTCGGCCAGCGACTCACTCAGCGCCAGCTTCAGCGCCGGAAAGCCTTTGTAACCCAGTTTCTGGGCGAACTTCACCACGCTCGACTGGCTGACGCCTGACTCTTCCGCCAGTTTTTGTGAACTCAGATGCCGTGCCCGATCAGGCTGCGACAGCAAAAAATCCGCCAGCCGACGCTCGTTCAGCGCCAGGCGTGGGTAGAGCTGGCGAATTCGCAGCAATGAACTCATGTCCGATCCTTAATCCATAGTCCCGCACACAGCTTAGCCGCTCGCGGAAGGAAATGTCTGGCCAGGAATGTCAGATGACATCGCGCCGACGCAGAGAATAAACTATTCAAATGGCATTGTAGCCACTGGAATTAAAAATGACAGCTTTCGCCCCGGCGCGCGATGCTGGCTACACTGTAGAGCAGGTATCGCCGCGTTTAGAAAAAGGAGTCGGGTTTGACAAAGGGTTCGCATCGCCGCGTAGTATTTTTTGACCTGGACGGCACGCTGCATCAGCAGGACATGTTTGGCACATTTATGCGTTATCTGCTGCGCCGCCAGCCGCTCAATCTGGTGCTGGTGGTGCCGCTGCTGCCGGTCATCGGCATGGGTATGCTGATAAAGGGCCGCGCCGCGCGCTGGCCGATGAGCCTGCTGCTGTGGGCTATCACCTTTGGCCATCGTGAGGCCACGCTGCGCCAGCGTGAGGCCGAATTTGCCCGCTGGTTTCGCGAGCGCGTTACCGCGTTTCCGGTGGTGCAGCAGCGGCTGACTGACTACCTCAGCAGTGAAGACGCCGATGTCTGGCTGATTACCGGCTCGCCGCAGTCACTGGTGGAGCAGGTCTATTTTGATTCCGCGTTTCTGCCGCGCGTGAAGCTGATCGCCAGCCAGATGAAACCGGGCCGTGGCGGCCGGGTATTAGCCATGCGCTGTCTCGGCCATGAAAAAGTGGCGCAGCTCGAGGAGAAAATCGGTACGCCGCTGCAGCTGTACAGCGGCTACAGCGACAGCAAGCAGGATAACCCGCTGCTGTTTTTCTGCCAGCACCGCTGGCGCGTGACGCCGCGCGGTGAACTGCAACAGCTGGAGTGAATCGCAGCTGGATTCCGTCTATAATGCGCCGCCTTGTTAATCCGCAGGAGTTGCCCGTTGAACCCACAAACTGATGAATACTGGATGCGCCACGCGCTTGAACTGGCGCGGCGTGCGTGGGAGCAGGGCGAAGTGCCGGTCGGTGCGGTGCTGGTGCAGGGCGACAGAGTGATTGGCGAGGGCTGGAACCGGCCGATTAGCCAGTGCGATCCCACCGCGCATGCCGAGATTATGGCGCTGCGTCAGGGCGGAAAAGTGATTGATAACTACCGGCTGCTCGACACCACCTTATACGTAACGCTGGAGCCGTGCGTGATGTGTGCCGGTGCCATGGTGCACAGCCGGATTACCCGTCTGGTCTATGGCGCGAAGGATGAGAAAACCGGTGCTGCCGGTTCGCTACTGGATGTGATCGGCCATCCGGGCATGAATCATCAGATTGAGATTGCGCATGGCGTGCTGGCCGAGGAGTGCGCCACGCTGCTGAGCGACTTTTTCCGCATGCGGCGGGAACAGAAACGTGCGCAGCGGCAGGCGCTGCGCGCCGATTAGTTCATCGCAATCTTCGGTTCGACAGCCGGATAACCGGCACCGAGTTCCGCTTCCAGCGCCGACTGCTGCGCCAGCCGTTTCTCCTGCTCCTGCAGATAGCCTACCAGGCTGATCTGATACTTACGGATGTTCTCAACGTAGTTATAAGCTTCGTGGCCGCGCGCATAGCCATAAGTGGTCTGCGCGTAATAGCGCTTCTGGCTCAGCATCGGCAGGCGCAGCTTAACGTCGGCCCAGCTGTCCGGATTGCCACCCTGTTTGAGGGTCAGCCGGCGTGCATCCAGCATATGCGCGTAACCCATGTTGTAGGCCGCCAGCGCAAACCAGATGCGTTCATCTTCCGGAATGGTCTCCGGCACTTTTTCCATCATGCGCCGCAGGTATTCGCTGCCGCCGCGAATGCTCTGTTCCGGATCGAGACGATCGTTCACGTCGAGGCTGTCAGCGGTATTGCGCGTCAGCATCATCATGCCGCGCACGCCGGTGGGCGAGGTCGCCTGCGGATTCCAGTGCGACTCCTGGTAGGAAATCGCCGCCAGCAGGCGCCAGTCGATACTGGACGCGTACTTCTCAAACAGCGGCTTGATATCCGGCAGCGTGTTATCAATCGCCCGCAGGAAGGTGCGGGTATCGACATAATCAAAGGTGCCGACGTGGCCGAGATACTTCTCTTCCAGCCGCGCCATGGTGCCTTCTTCCCCCATCTGACTGTAGAAGTCGAGCATGGCGGCGTTCAGGCTATCGTCATCGTTACGCGGCAGATACCAGGTTACCGGCTCTTCATCGGTAATATCAAACGCCACCGCCAGCTGTGGATGGATGCGCTGCAGCAGGCCGATGGTCACCGAATCCCCCACGGTATAGTCAAGCTTGCCGTCGGCAACCGCTTCCAGCAGCGCTTTCTGGCCCATATCGGTGGAAATGGCCCAGTCGAGATCGGGGTAGCTGTCCGCTTTGGCGGAACGTAACGTTGACAGATAGGCCGAACCGGACTGCACAATCAGCCGGCCTTTCAGATCACCAAGGTTTTTGGGCCGCGGCTTGTCGATGCGATACACCAGCTGCTGCGACACGGAATAGTAGCTCGGGCCGCTCTGATAACGGCTAAGGCGCTCGCTGTTGTAGATCAGCCCGGCGGCCAGCAGGTCGGCTTTGCCGTCGTCGAGATCGTCAAACAGGTCGCCGAGGTTGGGCCGCACCGTGACTTCCAGCTTCACGCCAAGATAATCGGCGAAACGCTTCGCCAGCTCGTAGTCCATACCGGCTGGTGCATTATTGATGGTGTAGTAAGTCAGCGGCGAGTTGACGGTACTGATGCGCAACACTCCCCGCGATTTGATCTGTGATAACGCGTCTTTTCCGCCCCCGTACCAGGGGATGGACGGCCACAGCGCCAGCGCAAGCAGCACGGTGATCAGACCGATAAACAGATAATTTAATTTCAGGCGTTTCAAATAGTTGTCTCGTAATGGCTCACAGGCCTCTGTCTTTTAAAGGCAGTATTTATGTTGTTTTGCACTCCCAGAGCGAGGGGCATTTTGCGCAACAAAGCGCAACAGGGCAACTTATATAGCAAGATTTGCGCAAAATTCAGGCAAATCCCGAGACTCAGTTTTTCTGCGCAAACGGTTTCGTAACCCGTGCCATTTCTCTATAATACCGCCCGTTTTCCCTGTTGCGCCCCATGAAGCGTCGCCCGGCGCTTCGAAGACGAGAGATCTTTAATGATGGAAATTCTGCGTGGTTCGCCCGCTCTGTCGGCATTTCGTGTAAACAAACTGCTGACCCGCTTTCAGGACGCTCATCTGCCGGTGAGTGATATTTACGCCGAGTACGTCCATTTCGCCGATGTCAGCGCACCGCTCAGCGCGGAACAGCAAGCCCGCCTGCAGCGTCTGCTGAAATACGGTCCTTCTCTCGCCGAACATGCGCCACAAGGGCGTCTGTTGCTGGTGACGCCGCGTCCCGGCACCATTTCTCCCTGGTCATCGAAAGCCACCGATATCGCCCACAACTGCGGCCTGCCACAGGTATTGCGCCTGGAGCGCGGTCTGGCCTTCTATGTACAGGCACCGCAGCTGACTGACGCGCAGTGGCAGCAGCTGGCCAGCCTGCTGCACGACCGCATGATGGAAACCGTGTTCACGGAGCTCAGCGCGGCAGAACAGCTGTTCGCGCATCATGAGCCGCAGCCGCTGAAAAGCGTAGACGTGCTGGGCGGAGGGCGCGAGGCGCTGGAACAGGCTAACCGCACGCTCGGCCTGGCGCTGGCCGATGACGAAATTGATTACCTGCTCGATGCCTTTACCAGACTGGGCCGCAATCCGAACGACATCGAGCTCTATATGTTCGCTCAGGCGAACTCCGAGCACTGTCGTCACAAGATTTTTAACGCCGACTGGATTATCGACGGCGAAAAACAGCCGAAGTCGCTGTTTAAAATGATTAAAAACACCTTTGAGCAGCATCCGGAACACGTCCTGTCGGCATATAAAGACAATGCCGCGGTGATGGAAGGCTCTGAGGTCGGGCGTTTCTACGCGGATGCGCAGCAGGGCGAATACGAGTTTCATCAGGAAGCCGCGCATATCCTGATGAAGGTGGAAACCCACAATCACCCGACGGCCATTTCGCCATGGCCAGGTGCCGCCACCGGTTCCGGCGGGGAAATCCGTGACGAAGGTGCCACCGGACGTGGCGCGAAGCCGAAAGCGGGTCTGGTCGGCTTCTCGGTTTCCAACCTGCGTATTCCCGGCTTTGAACAGCCGTGGGAAGAGGATTTCGGCAAGCCGGATCGCATTGTTACCGCGCTGGATATCATGACCGAAGGCCCGTTAGGCGGCGCCGCGTTTAACAACGAATTTGGTCGCCCGGCGCTGAACGGCTATTTCCGTACTTATGAAGAGCAGGTCAACAGCCACAACGGCGTTGAACTGCGCGGCTATCACAAGCCGATCATGCTGGCCGGCGGCATTGGTAACATCCGCGCCGATCACGTGCAGAAGGGTGAGATCGTGGTTGGCGCGAAGCTGATCGTGCTGGGCGGTCCGGCGATGAATATCGGCCTTGGCGGCGGCGCGGCGTCCTCGATGGCGTCCGGCCAGTCGGATGCCGATCTCGACTTCGCCTCGGTGCAGCGTGACAACCCGGAGATGGAGCGTCGCTGTCAGGAAGTGATTGACCGCTGCTGGCAGCTGGGCGAAGCCAACCCGATTCTGTTTATTCACGACGTCGGTGCCGGTGGCCTGTCTAACGCCATGCCGGAGCTGGTGAGCGACGGTGGCCGCGGCGGCAACTTCAACCTGCGCGACATCCTTAGCGATGAGCCAGGCATGAGCCCGCTGGAAGTGTGGTGTAACGAGTCGCAGGAGCGTTATGTGCTGGCGGTTGCGCCGGACAAACTGGCGCTGTTCGATGAGCTGTGCCAGCGCGAACGTGCGCCGTACGCGGTGATTGGTGAAGCGACCGAAGAGCAGCACCTGAACCTTGCCGACAGCCATTTCGATAACAAACCGATCGACATGCCGCTCGACGTGCTGCTGGGTAAAACGCCAAAAATGACGCGCGACGTGGCCAGCCAGCAGGCGAAAGGTGACGCGCTGGTGCGGGACGGCATTACCATTGCCGATGCGGTAAACCGCGTGCTGCATCTGCCAACCGTGGCGGAAAAAACCTTCCTGGTGACCATCGGTGACCGCAGCGTAACCGGCATGGTGGCGCGCGATCAGATGGTCGGGCCGTGGCAGATCCCGGTGGCGAACTGCGCCGTGACCACCGCCAGCCTTGACAGCTACCACGGTGAAGCGTTTGCCATGGGCGAACGTGCGCCGGTAGCGCTGCTTGATTTCGCTGCGTCCGGCCGCCTGGCGGTGGGCGAAGCGCTGACCAACCTGGCCGCGACCGCGATCGGTTCACTGAAGCGCGTGAAGCTGTCGGCAAACTGGATGGCTGCAGCCGGTCACCCGGGCGAAGACGCTGGCCTGTACGCCGCGGTAAAAGCGGTGGGCGAAGAGCTGTGCCCGGCGCTGGGGATCACCATTCCGGTGGGTAAAGACTCCATGTCGATGAAAACCCGCTGGCAGCAGGGCACTGAACAGCGCGAAATGACTTCGCCGCTGTCGCTGGTCATTACGGCTTTTGCACGTGTTGAAGATGTGCGTCGCACCGTAACGCCACAGCTGCAGCCGGAAGGCGACAACCTGCTGCTGCTGGTGGATCTCGGCAACGGCGCCAACACCCTCGGCGCTACGGCGCTGTCGCAGGTGTATCGCCAGCTGGGCGACAAACCGGCCGACGTGCGCGATGCCGCGCAGCTGGCTGGCTTCTTCAATGCAATTCAGACGCTGGTCAGCGAGCAGAAACTGCTGGCTTACCACGACCGCTCGGATGGCGGTCTGCTGGTCACGCTGGCTGAGATGGCCTTCACCGGCCACTGCGGTATTGAGGCGGATATCGCCGCGCTGGGCAGCGATGCGCTGGCAGCACTGTTTACGGAAGAGCTGGGCGCCGTACTGCAGATTAACGCTGCCGACCGCGCGGCTGTGGAAAAAGTATTTGCCGATCACGGTCTGAGCAGCAATGTTCACGTCATCGGTAAAGCGCTGCCGGGCGACCGTTTTGTTATCCGCTCCGGCGACAGCGCGGTGTACAGCGAAAGCCGTACCACCCTGCGTACCTGGTGGGCTGAAACCACCTGGCAGATGCAGCGCCTGCGCGATAACCCGGCCTGTGCCGATCAGGAACATGAAGCGAAGAAAGACGATAACGATCCTGGCCTGAACGTGCAGCTGACCTTCCGTCCGGAAGAGGATGTGGCGGCACCGATGATCGCCACCGGCGCGCGTCCGCGCGTTGCCGTGCTGCGCGAGCAGGGCGTGAACTCGCACGTTGAGATGGCCGCTGCCTTCCACCGCGCAGGCTTCACCGCGGTTGATGTGCACATGAGCGATCTGCTGGCGGGCCGTCGTGGTCTTGAGGAATTCCACGCGCTGGTCGCCTGTGGCGGCTTCTCCTACGGCGACGTGCTGGGTGCGGGCGAAGGCTGGGCGAAATCGATTCTGTTCAACAGCCGCGTGCGTGACGAGTTTGAAAACTTCTTCCATCGTCCGCAGACGCTGGCGCTGGGCGTGTGTAACGGCTGCCAGATGATGTCGAATCTGCGTGAACTGATTCCGGGCAGCGAGCTGTGGCCACGCTTTGTGCGTAACCAGTCCGAGCGCTTTGAAGCTCGCTTCAGCCTGGTGGAAGTGGCCGCCAGCCCGTCACTGCTGCTGGACGGCATGGTCGGTTCACGCATGCCGATTGCCGTCTCGCACGGTGAAGGTTTTGTTGAAGTACGTGACGGTGCGCATCTGGCTGAGCTGGAAGCGAAAGGGCTGGTAGCGCTGCGCTTCGTCGATAACTTCGGCAAGGTCACCGAGACCTATCCGGCAAACCCGAACGGCTCACCGAACGGCATCACCGCCGTGACTAACGAAAGCGGGCGCGTCACCATTATGATGCCGCATCCGGAGCGCGTGTTCCGCACCGTCAGCAATTCGTGGCATCCGGCGGAGTGGGGCGAAGACAGCCCGTGGATGCGCATTTTCCGCAACGCACGCAAGCAGCTGGGTTAAACCTGAATCCTGTCTTTTACCGGTGCCCATTCACGGGCACCGTGCCAAGGCCGCTCAACGCGGCCTTTTTTATTTTTTGTCGCGTGGGCACTGCTGTCGATCCGCTGTGATTCCCTGACATCTGTGGCATGTCGGAAAATGACGACAATCCCATGACTGAGTTGTCGCTAAAAGGTGACATTTAAATCGTTGTTTTTTATGGGTGCGAAGTTAGCGCGTTAAAGCCGTTGCTAATCGGCGACACTTTTTCCAGACCAGCCGGTCCGAAAGCGTCGTTGATTCCCTCTCTGAGCTGGCAGTATGCTGATTAACAAGGTTATTTATTTTCTGGCACGATAGTTGCTATACTCATTACGTTGCTCATTCTCCTGTCTATGATTGCCCCGCACTGCGGTTGAGCTCATAAAATTTCGAATGACGCACCAAACGGAGCCTGCCGTCCACCCAACCGATAATCGCTTGCTTTGCAACGTTATCAAGCACCGGACGCAACGTTGAGTTAGGCTCCACCTATTTTGCAGGCGATGCTGCGGCGTCGCTCTCACGGCAGGCCAAAAGGCCTGCCGTTTTCGTTTTCAGCCTTTCTAACCTTGCCGGACTTCGCTAGCATGCCTGCAACTCACCTCAAAGGAAGCGCGGTTGTGAAGAGATGGCGTCTGTTTCCCCGATCCCTGCGGCAACTGGTTTTAATGGCCTTTCTGCTGGTGCTGCTGCCGCTGCTGGTGCTGGCATGGCAGGCGTGGGAAAGCCTGTCAGCATTGAGTAATCAGGCGGCGGACACTAACCGCAACACCTTCACCGACGTGCGTCGCAGTGAGGCGATGGCGCGTACGGCGCTGGAGCTGGAGCGTAGCTATCGCCAGTATTGCGTGCTGGGCGATGCCAGTCTGGCACGCCTGTATCAAACGCAGTGGAGCCGCTACGGCCAGATGCTCAGCAGCCATGCCGCCAGCCTGCCCGATTTGCCAACGTTCAAAATATTGCAGAGCGCACTGCCGCAGCTGGAAAAGCTGCAGTGTGATAACGGCAATCTGCTGGCACCGGCGGCGAGCGCGCTGGAAGCATTCTCCGCCGCCAACACCCGCATGGTGCAGGCCACACGTGAAGTGGTGTTTTCACGCGGCCTGCAGCTACAGCGCGAAATTGCCGATCGCGGCCAGTTTTTTGGCTGGCAGGCGCTGATACTGTTTTTGATCAGTCTGGTGCTGGTACTGCTGTTCACCGGCATGATTATCGGCCCGGTTAAGCGCGTCGAACGCATGATTAACCGGCTGGGTGAGGGCAAAACGCTGGGCAATAGCGTCAGTTTTCGCGGGCCACGCGAAATTCGCTCGCTGGGACAGCGCATTGTCTGGCTCAGCGAACGTCTTAGCTGGCTGGAGGCACAGCGGCATGAGTTTCTGCGCCACCTGTCGCACGAACTCAAAACACCGCTGGCCAGCCTGCGCGAAGGCACCGAACTGCTGGCCGACCAGGTTGCCGGCCCGCTCAATGCGGAGCAGCAGGAAGTTGTCGCCATTCTCGACACCAGCAGCCGTCATCTGCAGCGACTGATTGAACAGCTGCTCGACTACAATCGCCGGCTGGCGGACAGCCCAATGCGGCTGGAACCGGTGGCTATCGACGCTATCATTGATAGCGTCGTCAGGGTGCACTCACTGCCCGCCAGCGCGCGCCAGATGCACACGCATATCGATCTGCAGGCCCGCTATTGTCTGGCGGAACCGACGCTGTTGCAGCGGGTGATTGATAACCTCTACTCGAACGCCGTGAACTACGGTAGCGAATCCGGTAACATCTGGCTGCAGAGCCAGCAGAAGGGCAACCAGGTGTGGATTGAGGTGGCCAACACCGGCACGCCGATTCCGGCTGAAGAGCAGGCGATGATCTTTGAGCCCTTTTATCAGGGGAGCCAGCAGCGCAAAGGGCCGGTGAAAGGCAGCGGGCTGGGATTAAGCATCGCCAAAGATTGCCTGCGCAGGATGCAGGGTGATTTGCAGTTGGTCACGCGCACGGACGCGGACGTCTGTTTTCGTATCATTTTGACTACCAGCGCCGGGAATGCCTGATTAATGAAACTCACATCCAGCCGATTTCTCGTCGGCGCACTGATCGCCATCGGCCTGAGCGCCTGTCAGGCGCCACCCCAGAGCAGTATGCCGCGCGGTGCGGTGAACCTGCCGGAGCCGGACGTGCGCCTGGCGGATTATCTGGCCACCGATTGCCAGAATGTCTGGCAGATTGAAGCACCGGCGGCCATGAGCAATCCACTTTACTGGCAGCGCGCTATCGACTGCGGTGAGCGGCTGTCGGCGGCCGAAGCGCGGGCGGAAGCGCGGCGCTGGCCGGTACAGAACTGGGCGCGCGCCTTTAAGCAGGGCATCCTGCTGGCGAACGGCAACGTGACGCCGGTGGAGCGCCGTCAGTACGTTGATACGCTCGACAGCTACAGCGCGGATTATCCGGCGGCGGTGCGTCCGCTGCTGCAGCTGTGGCGCAGTAACCAGGCCGCGCAGCTGGAGCTGAGCGAGGCGCGCGGCCGCTACGCCGCGCTGCAGCAAAGCAATGACGCCGAACTGGATCGCCTGCGTCAGCAGCAAACGCAACTGCGGCAAACGCTGGACGATACCCAGCGTAAATTGCAGCGACTGACTGACATCGAGCGTCAGCTGTCATCGCGCAAAGCGCCGGACAGCGGCGACAGCACACACGGTGCCAGCGATGCCCAAAGCGAGGAGCAGTAACCATGAAACAGGCCGCACGCTTACTGCTGGTGGATGACGATCCGGGCTTACTCAAGCTGCTCGGTATGCGTCTCAGCAGTGAAGGTTATCAGGTAGCGACCGCGGCCAGCGGGCCGGAAGCCCTGCGTCATCTGCAGAAAGAGAAAGTCGATTTGGTGATCAGCGATCTGCGCATGGATGAAATGGATGGCCTGGCGCTGTTTGCTGAAATCCAGAAGCGCCATACCGGACTGCCGGTCATCATCCTGACCGCGCACGGCTCGATTCCGGACGCGGTAGCCGCCACGCAGCAGGGCGTGTTCAGCTTTCTGACCAAACCGGTCGACCGCGATGCGCTATACAAAGCGATTGACGAAGCACTGGCGCAGCGCGCGCCGGTCAGCGATGACGGCTGGCGCGAAGCGATCGTCACGCGTAATCCGCTGATGCTGCGGCTGCTGGAGCAGGCGCACATGGTGGCGCAATCTGACGTCAGTATATTAATTAACGGCCAGAGCGGCACCGGTAAAGAGGTGCTGGCGCAGGCGATTCATGCTGCCAGTCCGCGCGCCGGTAAACCTTTCATTGCCATCAACTGCGGCGCGCTGCCGGAACAGCTGCTGGAGTCTGAGCTGTTTGGCCACGCCAAAGGCGCCTTCACCGGTGCCGTAAGTGCGCGCGAAGGGCTGTTTCAGGCGGCGGAAGGCGGCACGCTGTTTCTCGATGAGATTGGCGACATGCCGCAGGCGCTGCAGGTGAAGCTTCTCCGCGTGCTGCAGGAGCGCAAAGTGCGCCCACTGGGCAGCAACCGCGATCTCGACATCAACGTGCGCATCATCTCTGCCACGCACCGCGATCTGCCGAAGGCGATGGAGAAGAAAAGCTTCCGCGAAGATCTCTACTATCGTCTCAACGTGGTGAATCTCAGGATCCCGGCACTGCACGAACGCGCCGAAGACATCCCGTTGCTGGCCAACCATCTGCTGCGCCAGTCGGCCGATCGCCACAAACCGTTTGTGCGCAGCTTCTCGGTCGATGCGATGAAACGGCTGGTGAGTGCCAGCTGGCCGGGAAATGTGCGCCAGCTGGTTAACGTGATTGAGCAGTGCGTGGCGCTTACTACGTCGCCGGTGATTGGTGACGCGCTGGTAGAGCAGGCGCTGGCTGGCGAGAACACGGCGCTACCGACCTTTGTCGAAGCACGCAACCAGTTTGAGCTTAACTATCTGCGCAAACTGCTGCAGATGACCAAAGGTAATGTTACGCATGCGGCGCGTCTGGCTGGACGCAACCGTACCGAGTTTTATAAGCTGCTGTCGCGCCACGAACTGGACGCCAGCGAATTTAAAGAGTAGCTTGCTGCGGCAGCGTCAGGAACACTTATACTCATAGTTACCCGTCCATCATGGAGGGAGCGAAAAAAGGATCTGTGATGAAAAAGATCGATGCAATTATCAAACCATTCAAACTCGATGATGTGCGTGAAGCCTTAGCAGAAGTGGGCATCACCGGGATGACGGTCAGCGAAGTGAAAGGCTTCGGACGTCAGAAAGGCCACACCGAGCTGTATCGCGGTGCCGAATACATGGTCGATTTTCTGCCAAAAGTGAAAATCGAGATGGTGGTGGGCGATGATATCGTCGATACCTGCGTAGAAACCATCATGAAAACCGCGCAGACCGGTAAAATCGGCGACGGCAAAATTTTTGTCTTTGACGTGGCGCGCGTCGTGCGTATTCGTACCGGCGAGGAAGACGAAGAGGCCATCTGAGCCCTTCGCTCCTCACCAGACACAAAGCCTGCCGCGTGCAGGCTTTTTCATTTACAGCACTTTGTGCGGACCGAACACTTCGTAGTGAATGCGGTCGGCGCTGATGCCGGCGTCGGTCAGCTGGCGCGCAACAAACTGCATGAATGCCAGCGGGCCGCAAATCCAGAACTGACCCTCGGGCTGGGTCAGTGCGGTTGAGACGGTGGCTAAATCCATCAGACCCTGCGCGTCGTAACGTCCCGCGTCGTCAGCTTGCGGCTGGCGATACCAGACGTGGCGGCTAAAGCGCGGCAGTTGCGCACCCAGCGCCGCGACCTCATCAGCAAACGCGTGCTGCGCGCCGTTTTCGGCGGCGTGCAGCCAGCATACTGCGGCCGGATGCTGCTGCTCCGCCAGGCTGGCCAGCATGGCTAACAGCGGCGTTTGCCCGACGCCGGCTGAGATCAGCGTCACCGGCGTCTGCGCTGCTGCCTGCAGGAAGAAATCCCCGGCCGGCGCGGCGCACTGCACGATATCGCCAACCTTCGCATGCTGATGCAGCCAGCCGGAGACGCTGCCCTGCGCTTCGTGCTTCACTGCAATGCGATAGGCTTTGCCATCCGGCAGATGCGTCAGCGAATACTGGCGGTGCTGAATGTAGTCGCTGTCCGCCGGGCGCAGACTGAGGGTCAGATACTGGCCGGGCAGGAAGTCCGCCACCGGCTCTCCATCATTCGGCACCAGCTCAATGCTTTTGATCACCGAGCTCTGCGCGGTAATCGCACGGATACGAAAATCGCGCGCGCCGCGCCAGCCGCCGACCTTTTCTTCCGACGCACGGTAAATCGCTGCTTCACGCTGGATAAACACCTCAGCCAGCACGCCATAGGCTTTGCCCCACGCCGCCAGTACTTCATCGCCTGGATTGAGCAGCTCTTTAATCGTCGCCAGCAGGTTTTCCCCGACAATCGCGTACTGCGCCGGCTGAATATTCAGGCTGGCATGCTTCTGCGCAATTTTCTCCACCGCCGGCAGCAGCGCCTCAAGATTTTCCAGGTTGCTGCCGTACGCACAGATCGCGTTAAACAGCGCTTCACGCTGATTGCCGCTGCGCTGGTTGTTCATGTTAAACACGTTCTTCAGCTCGGGATGCTGCGTCAGCATCCGCTGATAAAAGTGACCGGTCAGCTGCGGGCCGAGTTGAGCAATCGCGGGCAGGGTAGATTTCACGGTGGCGATGGTTTGTGCGTCAAGCATGGGCTGATCCTCAGAGTAATTTTAAACATGTATTTTAAATGCATGTTATGCCTGTTGCCGCGCACTGTAAATCCCCCGTTTTGTCTGGGGTGACGAGTGCCAATCTGCTGGCGGGCGCGCAAAGCTGAAAAATTTTCCCGCTGCTGATGAACAAATATCCGGTTTTCTTCCCCGGCTAAAAAGCGTAAAAATCCCGTGCCAGCGCCTTGCCAATCGTTTGCGTAAAAAGAGGGGATTGGCGCTACCGTCCCCTGGCAAAACCGTTTACACTGTTGGCCTTCGCCCCTTAGCCGGGGCTTAAACTGCCGTTAAAAAGTTGCTGAGTCAGGAGATGCGGATGTTAAAGCGTGATATGAACATTGCCGATTATGATGCCGAGTTGTGGCAGGCTATGGAGCAGGAGAAGGTGCGTCAGGAAGAGCACATTGAACTGATTGCTTCGGAAAACTACACCAGCCCACGCGTTATGCAGGCGCAAGGTTCACAGCTCACCAACAAATATGCCGAAGGCTATCCGGGCAAACGCTACTACGGCGGATGTGAATATGTGGATATTGTTGAGCAGCTGGCGATCGATCGCGCCAAAGCGCTGTTCGGCGCGGATTACGCTAACGTGCAGCCGCACTCCGGCTCCCAGGCTAACTTCGCGGTGTACACCGCGCTGCTGCAGCCGGGCGACACCATTCTGGGCATGAACCTGGCACACGGTGGTCACCTGACCCACGGTTCGCCGGTCAACCTGTCCGGTAAGCTGTACAACGTTATCCCTTACGGCATCGATGAAACCGGCAAAATCAATTACGAAGAGCTGGCCGAACTGGCGCAGACCCACAAGCCAAAAATGATCGTGGGCGGCTTCTCTGCTTACTCTGGCGTGTGCGACTGGGCCAAAATGCGTGAAATCGCCGACAGCATCGGCGCCTGGCTGTTTGTTGATATGGCCCACGTTGCCGGTCTGATCGCTGCTGATGTGTATCCGAACCCGGTACCGCACGCGCACATCGTGACCTCGACCACGCACAAAACGCTGGCCGGCCCGCGCGGTGGCCTGATCCTGGCGAAAAACGGCGACGAAGAGCTGTACAAGAAACTGAACTCCGCGGTGTTCCCGGGTGGTCAGGGCGGCCCGCTGATGCACGTTATCGCCGGTAAAGCCGTCGCGTTCAAAGAAGCCATGGAGCCGGAGTTCAAGGCTTATCAGCAGCAGGTCGCGAAGAACGCCAAAGCGATGGTGGAAGTGCTGCTGGAGCGCGGTTACAACATCGTCTCAGGCGGTACTTACAACCACCTGTTCCTGATCGATCTGGTGAGCAAAGGTCTGACCGGTAAAGAGGCGGATGCCGCTCTGGGCCGCGCTAACATCACCGTGAACAAAAACAGCGTACCTAACGATCCGAAGAGCCCGTTTGTGACCTCCGGTGTGCGTATCGGTACGCCAGCAGTAACCCGTCGCGGCTTCAAAGAAGCGGAAGTGCGCGAACTGGCGGGCTGGATCGCTGACGTTCTCGACAACATCAACGACGAAGCCACTATCGAGCGCACCAAACAGAAAGTGCTGGATATCTGTGCCCGTCTGCCGGTTTATGCCTGATAAGCGCCAAACCCGCAGTGTGAAGAAGGATGGCGCAAGCCATCCTTTTTTTATTCCCTTTCGCAGGCGGCTTTGAGAAAGTAACGGCCATTCCGCGCACGGCGGAGCGTCAACAGGAGGAAACATGACCATCGGATCGGCCAGGTGGCTGGGACTGAGCTACTTCACCTACTTTTTCTGCTATGGCATCTATCTGCCGTTCTGGAGCGTGTGGCTGAAGGGCAACGGGCTGGATGCGGAAAAAATTGGCCTGCTGCTCGGCTGTGGCATGGTGGCGCGCTTTGCCGGCAGCCTGTTGATTGCTTCGCAGGTGAAAAATCCAGCGCAGCTGATTGTTGCGCTGCGCCTGCTGGCGCTGGCGACCTGTCTGTTCGCGCTCGGTTTCTGGCTGGGCGGTCAGTGGCTATGGCTGCTGCTGGTGATGATTGGTTTTAACCTGTTCTTCTCGCCGCTGGTGCCGCTGAGTGATGCGCTGGCGGCCACCTGGACACAGCAAATCGGGCTGGCCTATGGTCCGGTACGGCTGTGGGGCTCGCTGGCGTTTGTTATCAGCTCGGCGCTTACCGGTATGCTGGTCAGCGCCTGGTCATCGCAGGTGATTCTGCTGCTGTTGAGCGCAGGCGCGCTGGCGATGCTGTCCGGCATGCTGCTGCCACCACAAACCCGACCGCAGGGTGAGCTACGCCAGGGCGCGAGCGGTGGCTGGGCGGCGTGGCGCGACCTGCTGCGCGAGAACAGTGTCTGGCGTTTCATGCTGTGCGTAACGCTGATGCAGGGCGCGCACGCTGCTTATTACAGCTTCAGCGCCATCTGGTGGCAGGAAGCGGGCTACTCCGCGTCGGTCGTGGGCTACCTGTGGTCGCTGGGTGTGGTGGCCGAAATCGTGATTTTTGCCCTGAGTAACCGGCTGTTTCGCCGCTGGAGCGCGCGCGATCTGCTACTGCTGTCCGGCGTGTGCGCGCTGGTGCGCTGGACGCTGCTGGGTGCCAGCACAGCGCTACCGCTGTTGATTGTGGCGCAGATTCTGCACTGCGGCAGCTTTACCGTCTGCCATCTGGCGGCGATGCGCTTTATTGCCGCACGCAAAGGCGCAGAGGTGATTCGTCTGCAGTCGCTCTATTCGGCGCTGGCAATGGGCGGCGGCATCGCGGTGATGACGATGGTGTGCGGCGTGCTGTTTACCCACCTGCACGGCCAGCTGTTCTGGGTAATGGCGCTGGTGGCGCTGCCGGCGCTGTTCCTGCGGCCACGCGCGGCTTAAGACTCCAGCAGCTGACGAATGCGCTGCTGCTGGTGATCGCTCAGCGGCAGCTCAGCGTGGATCAGCGGCGGCGAATAGAGCGGCAGGGCGGTGGCGTAGGGCGTCACCACCAGCGCCACATCGCGCGGTGCGCCTTCACGCTGAAAGTGCAGCATATCCTGATAGGTAATATTGATCGGCAACAGCATCATTTCCCGCAGCTGCTGCTCCAGCAGCTGTTCCAGCGCCGCGTCAGCGCCGGTCAGTAACAGCACCTGTTTCTCCTGTAGCGCGCTCTCCTGCATCAGCCAGCCACCAAACTGCACCGCCACCAGGCTCACTTCTTCTGCGCTAAACTGCGTGCCGAAATCGCTGCTGAAGTGCTGCAGCGCGCGCGCCGTGGTGCGCAGCAGGCGCGGATAGAGACGCGCTACGTCCAGCGCCACGCTGTTATCAATGCCGATGGCAAAGTGGCTACGATCCAGCGCCTGCGCCAGGTGAGTATAGAGCTGCAGCTTAAGCTGCTGCTGATTTTTGATGCGCGTCTGCGCCAGTTGCTCAAAGCGGGCAATCAGCGCTTCCACCGCAGCCATCAGCTTGTGTGCCTGACTGTCCGCCAGCTGGCTGCCGTCTGGCGCGTGAATCAGGCTGAACAGCAGCGTCCAGAAATCGGTTTCGCTGACGTCCGGTGCCAGATGGCAACGTTTTTGCCAGTGATGGATCACGTCATCCGCTGCGCTGCGTTCAATCTTCGCCGCCAGCCAGGCGCGCTGGCGCTCGCTGAACAGCGCCGTCTGACGCTGACACAGCGCATATTTCATGAAGATTTGCAGAAACAGCCGGTCGCGAGGCGTGAAATCGCGCGCCAGCCGCAGGCTGCAATGCTGGATCAGCGCCTGCAGATTGGTTTCATCCCATAGCGCTTTCTCAATTTTCAGCACCTTCAGCCGCTGGCGCAGTGCCGGCGCAAAATGCGTGCAGACGAAATCCTGCGACAGGCGCAGCGCGCGGCGCAGCCAGTGCAGCAGGCACAGACGCCGGTCCAGTTCCGTGCCATGAATGCGAAAGCTGCCATCCACCATCTGGTGTAATTCCAGCTGGTGAAAGCGCTGTATCTCATCTCCGACATCCGCGATATCCTGTCGGGCGACAACAGGGTCCACGCCATTCAACTGGCAGAGCTTTTCAAGCGTTAACGCGGGAGCAGGCAGAAACAGCAGCAACAGCAGATGGCAACGACGCTGGGCGCGGCTGAAGAGGGGAGCAGTAGAATGCGCTGAACTCATCAATCGTGTTATCCGCAGGTCATTTTTCAGCTAAGAATAGCCAACTCCACGCGCTGACCCTGGCCTTTGTCATGACTTTTGTTCAGAGCTTCAGGGCGGGTCACAGTTTTTTCTGGCCCGGTATCCTTCTGACTTTAAAATTTGTTACTTTATAACATATGAAAATTGCGCTCGTTAGCTTTACGCTGTTGTTCAGCGGCGCCGTGTGGGCGCATCCACACAGCTTTATTGATATGCAGACCGAACTGATCGGTAAGGACGATCATCTCAGCGCGATGAAGATGGTATGGACCATGGATGAAATCACTTCCGCCGATCTGCTGTACGATGCCGGCAACGCCAAACCCGGCGAGGTGGTGTGGAAAAAGCTGGCGGCACAGGTAATGGCCAATGTGCTGGGCCAGCACTATTTTACCGAAGTGTGGCAGGATAAAAATCGGGTGAAATTTCTCAACCTGCCGCAGGAGTATCAGCTGTCGCGCAAGGGCAATAAAGCGGTGCTGGAGTTCATTGTGCCGTTCGGCGAACCGCAGTCGTTAAGCGCCAGGCAATACCGCATCCAGACCTTCGATCCCAGTTACTTTGTTGATATGTATTATGACAATCCGCAAGCCATCACCATGGATGAGACCGTGAAAGCCCATTGCCAGTTTGACTTACACACGCCCAAACCGAATGACTCGCTAAAACAGTACGCGCTGTCGCTGGATAAAGCTGACGCACCGCCCGAGGATATGGATCTCGGCCAGCAGTTTGCTCAGACGGTAACCCTGACATGTCGTTGATTTCACTGCCTGGCGCTTCCCGTCGCTGGTGGCCGCTGTGGCTGCTGGCTGCGCTGCTGATTACCGCGGGCGCTTTGCTGTGGCTGCACTGGCCGCAGATTCTGCTGCAAAGCGTACTGTGGCAAAAGGTTCTGCACCGTGAGATGACGCAGCTCCTGCAACAGGTGGCGCAGCAGCCGCAGCAGGCCGGTGTCACGCTGATGCTGTTCAGCCTTGCCTATGGCGTGCTGCATGCGCTGGGGCCGGGCCACGGCAAAGTGGTGATCAGCACCTTTCTCGCTACCCACCCGGCGCAGCTGAAAACCAGCATGAAGCTGACGCTGCTGGCGGCGCTGTTGCAGGGCGCGGTGGCGATTGCTCTGGTGACGCTGATGCTGGTGGTGCTGCAAACCTCGTCGCGCCAGCTGCATCTCACCAGTTACTGGCTGGAGAAAGGTAGCTATTTGCTGGTGATGGCGCTCGGCGTCTGGGTGGGCTGGCGCGCGCTGCAGGGGTTACGCCGCGCGTTCCGTCCGGCGACCGGGCTCCAGATTCGCGCGGTACGGCCACATCATCAGCATCATGCTGACTGCGGCTGCGGTCATGCCCACCTGCCGAGCGCGCAACAGCTGGCCGGTGCGGTGAGCGGCAAAACCCAGGCGCTGGTGGTGCTGTCGATGGGGCTGCGGCCCTGTTCTGGTGCCATCATGATGCTGTTGTTTGCCAAAGTGATTGGCGTATATGGCTGGGGCGTGGCCTCGGCGCTGACCATGGCGCTGGGCACCGCGCTCACCGTGTCGCTGCTGGGTTTGCTGGTGCAGCGCTCGCGCGTGCTGGCGGTGCGTCTCGGCAGGGTCAGCAGCAGAGGGGCAGCGCAATGGTTGTTGCCGGCCGTGATGCTGGCTGGCAGCCTGCTGTTGCTGCTGGCCGGCTTTATTTTATGGCACAGTGCTACGCCCGGCTTCGGTGGCGGTCTGCGTCCTTTTTAATTAATACGCTTTAAAAAATAAGCGCAGCATATTCCCTGAATATGCTGCGTTTTTTTTTGCCCGCGACGCAGACTTTAATTTCTCTTGCCCGACGATCTGGTGAAAAGAGTTTTCTCTGTCTACGCTAGATAATATCAAAAAGGACAGGGTGTGCTCTTATATGCGTTACTCTTTATCGTCAATGTTTGTGAGGAAATAAATATGCCTGAAACCTGGACTAATAATGGCAGCACGGAAACGGTGGTGGAAACGCACGGCGGTTTACCGTTGAAACGCATTTCCTGGAGTGCCGTATTTGCAGGGGTGATTGCGGCATTAATCATTCATATTTTACTGGGGCTGCTGGGAACCGCGATCGGCGCCACGACCATCGATCCCCAGCAGGAACAAAATCCGCTGGAACACCTGGGGACCGGGGCGCTGATTTGGACCGGGGCCAGCATGCTGATTGCGCTGGCGGTCGGTAGCTACGTTGCCGGACGGCTGGCTCAGCGCGAAGGTGCGCTGCACGGTCTGCTGATGTTTGGTGTCAGTACCCTGATTACGCTGTGGCTGGCGATTTCACTTGCCAGCGGTATTATCGGCGGCGCCTTTAATATTTTAGGCTCCGGTTTTAATGCCCTGGGGAACGGTATTTCTGCGGTAGCGCCATCGGTGACCAATATGGCGAAAGAGAAGCTGCAGGAAAATAATATCAACCTGGATGATTTGCAAAATGAATTGCAAACCACGCTGCGTCAGACCGGCAAACCGGAACTGCAGCCGGAAAATTTACAGCAGGATGTAAATAGCGAAGCGAATAATGCGCAAAACCAGGCGAAACAGACGGCACAGAATCCACAGAATGCCGACAATGATATTGCCAATTGGATCCGTGGTGTACTGAGTCGTCATGCCGATACGCTGCAGGCTGCAGACCGTGATGCGCTGAAAAACATTATTAAAGCGCGGACCGGAAAAAGCGATCAGGAAGCGGAGCAGATCGTTAATCAGACTGAGCAGAGCTATCAACAGGCGATGCAGAAATATCAGCAACTGAAGCAGGAAGCGGAGCAGAAAGCGCGTGAAGCCGCAGAGAAAGCCGCGGCGGCAACGGCGAAAGCCAGCTGGTTTGCCTTCTTCATGATGCTGATCGAGGCGGTGCTGGCGGCGGTCCTCGGTGGTGTCGGTCGGCGTACCCAGCCGCGCACCGTGTTAACCCACGAGCGTCGGTAACAAAGTCAGTAATAAAAAAGGCGGCTGATTTAGCCGCCTTTTTTTGCTTAGCGCTTCAGCGCTTCGCTCAGTTCTTCGCGCATGCTGGCCAGCATCGCCTTCACCACACGCGGGTTACCGGCCACCAGGTTGCCAGACAGCATATAGCCGTGGTTACCGGTGAAATCGGTCACCAGACCGCCCGCTTCACGCACCAGCAGTTCACCGGCAGCGAAATCCCATGGCTTCAGGCCAATCTCAAAGAAACCGTCAACGCGACCTGCGGCCACATAGGCCAAATCCAGCGCAGCAGAGCCGGTACGGCGGAAATCAGCGCACTGGGTAAACAGTTTTGCCACGATGTTGATGAACGGCGTGGCGTGCTGCTTCAGCTTGAACGGGAAGCCGGTAGCCAGAATGGTGCCGTCGAGGTCACGCGCCGTGCTGCCGCGCAGGCGATAGCCGTTAAGCTGCGCACCCTGACCGCGTACAGCGGTGAACAGTTCGTTACGCATTGGATCATAAACCACCGCCACTTCGGTGCGGCCTTTGATGCGCACGGCGATAGAAACAGCAAAGTGGGGCAGACGTTTGATGAAGTTGGTGGTGCCATCCAGGGGATCGATTACCCATTGAACATCCTGATCGTCGCCCGCCAGCTCACCGCTTTCTTCGGTGATGATGGTGTGTTGCGGGTAGGATTTGCGAATCACTTCGACAATCAGACGTTCTGCGTCGCGGTCAACATTGGTAACGAAGTCGTTGCTGCCTTTCTGGCTGGCTTCGACGGCGTCCGGGGTTTCATAATTCTTGGCAATTAAATTTCCGGCCTTGCGCGCTGCGCGCACGGCGATGTTGAGCATCGGATGCATCGGTATCTCTCACTGGATGTTAAAGAACGGGGTGAAAACGGCGCGGAGTATATCAGGGTGTTCAGCAAATGTCCTGCTTTTATGTTAGGATGCGCGCCATCATTTCCTTATCGCTATCTATTATGCTGCAAAATATCCGAATCGTACTGGTAGAAACCTCGCACACCGGCAACATGGGTTCCGTTGCCCGCGCCATGAAAACCATGGGCTTAAGCAACCTGTATCTGGTCAATCCGCTGGTGAAACCGGACTCGCAGGCTATTTCACTGGCTGCCGGTGCCAGCGATGTGATCGGTGAGGCGAAGATCGTCGATACGCTGGATGAGGCGATTGCCGGCTGTAGCCTGGTGGTGGGGACCAGCGCCCGCTCGCGCTCGCTGCCGTGGCCGATGCTTGACTCGCGTGAATGCGGCATCAAAAGCGTGGAAGAGGGCCAGCAGGCGCCGGTAGCGCTGGTGTTTGGTCGCGAACGCGTGGGCCTGACCAACGAAGAGCTGCAGAAGTGCCACTATCATGTCGCCATTCAGGCCAACCCGGAGTACAGCTCGCTCAACCTGGCGATGGCGGTGCAGATTATTGCCTATGAAGTGCGCATGGCGTGGCTGGACGCGCAGGAGAAAGCCAGTCCGCAGCCGCAGTATGAAGCCTCACCGTATCCGCTGGTTGACGATCTGGAGCGCTTCTATCAGCACATCGAGCAGATGATGCTGAACAGCGGCTTTATCCGCCAGGGCACACCGAGCCAGGTGATGAGCAAACTGCGTCGCCTCTATACCCGTGCGCGTCCGGAGCGCGACGAACTCAACATTCTGCGCGGCATGCTGTCGTCGTTTGAAAAACCCAAAAACGACAAGGGTAATAGTTGAGTAAAACACCAGGTTAAATAGTTGAGCGAAATACTCGGTTAAATAGTTGACCAAAATACTCGGGAATGTCAGACTGGCCTCCATTCTTCAGATAACCCGCCAACTCGCTGGCGGACGCTTACGAGGTTGTATGCTATGAGACTGACATCCAAAGGACGTTATGCCGTAACCGCTATGCTGGACGTTGCCCTGCACTCGCACGAGGGCCCGGTACCGCTGGCCGATATTTCAGAGCGTCAGGGCATTTCGCTCTCCTATCTGGAGCAGTTATTCTCGCGTCTGCGTAAGCACGGTCTGGTGGCCAGCGTGCGGGGTCCGGGCGGCGGTTATCTGTTAGGCAAAGACGCCGGCGCGATTGCGGTCGGCGCGGTGATTACCGCGGTGGACGAATCCGTTGACGCCACCAAATGCCAGGGTAAAGAGGGTTGCCAGGGCGGCGAGCGCTGCCTGACCCACGTTCTGTGGCGCGACCTGAGCGAGCGCATCAGCGATTTCCTCAACAACATCACGCTGGCGGAACTGGTTAATAACCAGGAGATCCTCGACGTGGCCGATCGCCAGAACAGCGTTGATAACCGTCGCTTCCAGCAGCATCGCGTGCAGGAAACCATCAACGTCAATCTGCGCGCCTGATCCTCTCCCGTTCAGCCTCTGCTGTTAACCCAGGAGAGGCTGAATCGTGCTATAAAGACGTATGATTTTTTATACGGAGTTTTAGCGCAATGAAATTACCGATCTACCTGGATTACGCAGCGACAACGCCTGCGGATCCGCGTGTCGCCAGCAAAATGATGCAGTTCCTCACTTTGGATGGCACCTTCGGTAACCCCGCTTCCCGTTCCCACCGTTTTGGCTGGCAGGCTGAAGAGGCCGTTGACGTGGCGCGCAACCAGGTTGCCGAACTGATCAACGCCGATCCACGCGAAATCGTGTTTACCTCCGGTGCCACCGAAGCCGATAACCTGGCGCTCAAGGGCGCGGCGCAGCAGCATCAGGCGCGCGGTAAACACATCATCACCAGTCAGACCGAACACAAAGCGGTGCTCGACAGCTGTGCCCAGCTGGCGCGTGAAGGCTTTGACGTCACCTTTCTGCAGCCCGGCGCGGACGGCATCGTCACGCCTGCGATGCTGGAGGCGGCACTGCGCGACGACACCGTGCTGGTGTCGCTGATGCACGTCAATAATGAAACCGGCGTGATTCAGGACATCGCCGCGCTGGGTGCGCTGTGTCACGCGCGCGACATCCTGTTCCACGTGGACGCCACGCAAAGCGTGGGCAAACTGCCGCTCGATGTCAGCGCGCTGCCGGTGGATTTGATGTCGTTCTCAGCGCACAAGCTGTACGGGCCGAAAGGCATCGGCGCGCTGTGGGTGCGGCGTAAACCAAAACTGCAGATCGACGCGCAGATGCATGGCGGCGGTCACGAGCGCGGCATGCGTTCGGGGACCTTGCCGGTGCACCAGATTGTCGGCATGGGCGAAGCCTATCGCATCGCGCGCGAAGAGATGGCGGACGAGAGTGCGCGCCTGGCTACGCTGCGCCATCGTCTGTGGCAGGGCATCAGCACGCTAAGCGACGTACAGCTCAACGGTTCACTCGAACAGGGCGCGCCGAATATCCTCAATATCAGTTTTGCCCACGTCGATGGCGAATCGCTGATCATGGCGCTGAAAGATCTGGCGCTGTCGTCGGGATCCGCCTGTACCTCTGCCAGCCTTGAACCTTCCTACGTTCTGCGCGCCATGGGCGTGGATCAGCAGCTGGCTTACAGCTCGCTGCGCTTTTCGCTGGGTCGCTTTACCACGCAGGAAGAGATCGATTATGCCATCGGGGTGGTACATAAGGCGGTAACGCGCTTACGGGCGCTGACGCCGGCCACTTCCCGCTAAATTTTCGCCCTGCGCCGGTCAGTGCGCAGGGATAACAAACGCAAACGGAGCCACGCGATGACAACACAACCCATGACGATTACGCTCAGCTCCCAGGCCGCCGACGCGCGCTGGGGCGAGAAAGCCTTGCTGAGCAGCAATGAAAGTGGCATGACCGTTCACCTGACCGGTGCCGATGCGCTGATGAGCATTCAACGTGCCGGACGCAAGCTGGACGGCCAGGGCATCCGCCACGTCGCGCTGAGCGGCGAAGGCTGGGATCTGGAGAAATGCTGGGCGTTCTGGCAGGGTTTCCGCAGCCCGAAAGGCCAGCGTCAGGTCGAATGGCCGACGCTGAGTGAGGCCGATCAGGCCGAATTCGATCGGCGCCTGAAGATCGTTGACTGGGTGCGCGACACCATCAACCTGCCTGCGGAAGATTTCAGTCCGGAGCAGCTGGCGCACAGCGCCATCGATCTGATCAGCGAAGTAGGCGGTGACGCGGTGAGCTATCGCATCATCAAAGGTGAGGATCTGCGTGAGCAGGGCTATGCCGGGATTCATACCGTGGGCCGCGGCTCGACGCGTCCGCCAGTGCTGCTGACGCTGGACTTCAACCCCGGCGGCGACGACAGCACACCGGTGTACGCCTGCCTGGTGGGCAAAGGCATCACCTTTGATACCGGCGGCTACAGCCTGAAGCAGAGCGCGTTCATGGATTCGATGAAATCCGATATGGGCGGCGCGGCAACGGTAACCGGTGCGCTGGCGCTGGCGATTGCGCGCGGCCTGGATAAGCGCGTAAAGCTGTTCCTGTGCTGCGCCGATAACATGGTCAGCGGCAACGCGTTCCGCCTCGGCGACATCATCCGCTATCGCAACGGGAAATCCGTTGAAGTGATGAACACCGACGCCGAAGGGCGTCTGGTACTGGCCGATGGACTGATCGATGCCAGCGAACAGCGTCCGCAGCTGCTGATTGATGCGGCCACGCTGACCGGTGCCGCGAAAACCGCGCTGGGCAACGATTATCATGCGCTGTTTACCTTTGACGACGTGCTGGCGGAGTCGCTGCTGGGCAGCGCCACCAGCGAAAACGAAGCCTTCTGGCGTCTGCCGCTGGCCGAGTTCCACCGCAACCACCTGCCGTCCAATTTTGCCGATCTGAATAACATCGCCAGCGCAGCCCACGCGGCGGGCGCCAGCAGCGCGGCAGCGTTTCTCTCGTGGTTCGTCAGCAACTATCAGCAGGGCTGGCTGCACATTGACTGCTCCGCGACCTATCGCAAAAGCGCGGTGGATCAGTGGTCCGCCGGTGCGACAGGCCTTGGCGTGCGGACCATTGCCAGTCTGTTACTGAAATAATCCCGACAACGGCAGGCTGCAACCTGCCGTCTTTTTTGGAAGCCTATCCCTTATGAGTAACCGTCTTGAAGAGGTGCTGAAGCTGGCGGCCACCGAGCCTGCGCACCGTCCGGAATTTTTTCAGCTGTTGCTGGAGGCCGATGTCTGGGTGCCGGGCGAAAGTCCCGCAGAGCAGTTTGATGCCACCTCGCCGGTAGAATTACAGCACTGGGAGAAAGAGGGCGGCGGCAGCGTGATCCCTTTCTTTACCTCAGAAGCAGCGATGAGCGAAGCCATTCAGGGTGAGCAGCCGTATCTGCGTTTACCGACGCGCACGCTGTTTGAAATGACGCTGGGCGAAACGCTGTTCCTCAATCCAAAACTGCCGGCCGGCAAAGAGTTTTCACCCGGCGAGATCGCGCATCTGCTGGGCGAAGAGGGCAGTGCGCTGAGCCAGCAAACGGTGCTGGAGGGCGGTCATGCATTGCTGCTGTCCGAAGTGGCCGAGCCGCCGGCGCAGATGATCGATTCGCTGACCCAGCTGTTTGCGAAATACAAACAGGTGCGTCGCGCCTACGTTGCCAGCATTCGTGAGCGTGCCGATGAACAGGCGAATCTGTTGATTGGGATTGAAGCCGACAGCGATATTGATGCGATTATTCAGGCGGCCGGCAGCGTGGCGACTGATACGCTGCCCGATGACGCGCCAATTGATATCTGTGAAGTGGTCAGTAATGAGCAGGGTGTCAGCCATTTCTTCACCGCGCACATTACGCCGTTTTATGAGCGCCGCTGGGGCAGTTTCCTGCGCGATTTCAAAGGCAGCCAGCGGATTATTTAGTGCCGGTGCGCATCAGTGCGCCGGTAAATCGCACCGATTTCACCCAGGTGCGCATAAATGCGTCATCAACATTGTACCGATTTCACCCAGGTGCGCATTAATGCGTCATCAACATTGCACCGATTCACCCAGGTGCGCATAAATGCGTCATCAAAATCGCACCGATTTCACCCAGGTGCGCATAAATGCGCACCCTACGTGTAGGGTCGCCGTTCACGGCGACCGGATACACTTATTTCTCAATCGGTAAATCGTCGCGGCTGCCCCATTCTCCCCACGAACCGTCGTACAGCGTCACGTCACGTACGCCCAGCGCGGTCAGCGCCAGAATCACCACCACCGCCGTCACGCCGGAGCCGCAGCTGGCGACAATCGGCTGATCCAGCTTAATCCCTGCCTTTGCAAACAGATCGCGCAGCTCGGCGGCCGGTTTCAGCTCACCGTTGGCCACCAGATTGTTCCACGGCATATTCAGACTGTGCGGGATATGGCCGCGCAGCAGGCCGGGACGCGGCTCATCCACTTCGGCATTGAAACGGTTGGCCGCGCGCGCATCGACAATCTGCGCGCCGCCCTCGTGGCTGATCAGCAGGACATCGGTCAGGCGCTTTACCTGGCTGCTGTCGTATTGCGCGTCAAACTCGCCTTCAGGCAGATTCACCGGACCGGTAGCCAGGCTGAAGCCAGCGGCTTTCCAGCCCTGCAGGCCGCCCGCCAGAATCGACACCTGTTCACAGCCAAAGGCACGCAGCATCCACCAGGCGCGCGGCGCGGAGAACAGATTGCCTTCGTCGTACACCACCAGATGTTTATCCTGGCTGATGCCCAGCTCGCGCATCGCCACGGCAAAGGTCTCTGCGCGCGGCATCATATGCGGATACGGGCTGGTGTGATCGGACAGCGCTTCGATGTTGAAAAAAGGCGCATCCGGCAGATGCCCGGCCAGATACTCCGCCGTGATATCGCGCACCGCTTCCTGACCTGGCGGCAGCATGCGGGCATCCAGCACCTGCAAACGCTCTTCGTGGTAATGTTCATTCAACCAATCAGCGGACACAAACATGGCTGTCATAGCAACCTCTTCTCCATCAGCGGCAAAGGCCCAGTGTCCGGGAATGTGAAGGCTATCTCAAGGGTAACATTGCTAAAGTTGGCGGCTTGATGTGAAATTGCGCAGCACAACACGTTTAACCTTTTGGGGCTGGTGAGGGAATTACCATGGCAAGATGTGTAAAACGACTGCTGTTCAGCGTGCTGCTCGGCGGCGCATTACTGGGCGGCGCGCAGCCGTCGCTGCAGGCGGCTGATACGCCTGCGCCGCAGGCCGCGACACGCGATCTCGCGGTGATCGACCTTTCCGAGCTGCAGCTGGACGGCGCGGCGGCGCTGGTACTGACCTTCAACCGCGCGCTCGACGGTCAGCAGGATTTCAACCATTGGATCAGCCTCACCGACGACAGCAGCGGCAAGGTCGACGGAGGCTGGGAGCTAGCGCAGAACGGCAAAGTGCTGCGCTTCCGCCATCCGCAGCCGGCGCGCAAGCTCACCGTCACCGTCAATGCCGGCCTGAAGGCCGCGGATGGCAGTGCCTTAGCCAGCCCATTCAGCCAGACACTCACCACGCGCGACATCCAGCCGATGGTCGGTTTCGCCAGTCGTGGCTCGCTGCTGCCGCTGCGCCTGGCGCAGGGACTGCCGGTGCTGGCGCTCAACGTTAACCAGATCGATGTTGATTTCTTCCGGGTGAAAAATGCCTCGCTGGCGGATTTTCTCGCCCAGTGGAATTACGGCAACAATTTGTCGTACTGGGAATCGCGCGATCTGCTGAAAAACGCCGATCTGGTTTACAGCGGCCGCTTCGATCTCAACCCGGCACGCAATACGCGGGAAAAAATGCAGCTGCCGCTCGGCGACGTCGCGGCGCTGAAACAGCCGGGTGTCTATCTGGCGGTGATGAAACAGGCCGGCACCTACAACTACACGCAACCGGCGACACTGTTCACCCTGAGCGACATTGGTCTGTCGCTGCACCGTTTTCCCACCCAGCTGGAACTGTTTACACAAAGCCTCGCCAGTGGCGATCCGCTGGCGGATGTCAGCGTGCAGCTACTGGATGAAAAAGGCCAACAGCTGGCGAGCGGCAGCAGCGACAGCGAAGGTCATCTGCATTTAGCGGCTAACGCCAAAGGCAAGCTGCTGCTGGCGACCAGTAAAGGCCAGACTTCGCTCATCGACCTTAATCGCCCGGCGCTGGATCTGGCCGAATTCCCGATTGATGGCCCGCAAGGCTACGACAAACAGTTCTTCATTTTTAGCCCGCGCGATCTCTATCGCCCCGGCGAAACGGTCATCGTTAATGCGCTGCTGCGCGATGCCGATGGCAAACCACTGCCGCCGCAGCCGGTGAAAGCTGAAGTGGTGCAGCCGAATGGTGAAGTGGCACAAACCTTCGTCTGGCAGCCAGAGAACGGCGTTTATCAACAACGTTTTGCCTTACCGGCCTCGGCGATGACCGGTAAATGGACGCTGCGTATTAACAGCGGCGACAACCAGCCGCGCAGCTGGCCGTTCAATGTAGAAGATTTCCTGCCAGAACGGATGGCGCTGTCGCTTAAAAGCAACACTCAGCCCCTGTCGCCAGATGCCAACGTCACCTTTGATATCGAAGGTCGTTATTTGTATGGCGCGCCAGCGGCAGGCAACGAACTGCAAGGCCAGCTGTTCCTGCGCCCGGCGCGTGAAGCGGTCGCTGCGTTGCCCGGTTATCAGTTTGGCGACATCACGGAGGAACTGAAACGAAGCCTTGATGATGTGGATGAAAAGCTGGACGACAGCGGCAGGCTGCAGCTTAAGGTCGAAAGCAGCTGGGCGGAGAGCCACTCTCCGCTCAACCTGATTTTGCAGGCCAGCCTGCTGGAGACCGGCGGTCGTCCGGTAACGCGCCGCGCCACGCAAGCGATCTGGCCGGCGGCCGCGCTGCCGGGCATTCGTCCGTTGTTTAACAGCGAATCGGTGTACGACTATCGCACCGATCGTTATAACGATGAGCCAACCGTACCGGAAAACAGCCTCGCCGAATTTGACGTGGTGTACGCCAATGCGCAGGGCGAAAAGCTGGCGGCGCAGGATCTTGATGTGCGTTTGATCCACGAACGTCGCGACTACTTCTGGAGCTTCTCCGACAGCGAAGGCTGGCAGTCACGTTACGATGAAAAAGATCTGCAGGAAGAGCAGCAGCGCATCAGCATTGCGGCGGGCGGCACCCAGAAAGTCAGCTTCCCGGTAGAGTGGGGCACCTATCGTCTTGAAGTGCATGTCGGTGACAACATCGTCAGCAGCGTGCGTTTCCAGGCTGGTTACTGGTGGCAGGATAACACTAACGGCACCGGGGCGCTGCGTCCGGATCAGGTCAAACTGAAGATCGACAAAGCCGCCTATCAACCCGGCGACACCGCGCGTGTCACGGTGGAATCCCCGGCGGCCGGCAAAGGCTATCTGCTGGTGGAGTCGAGCAGCGGCACCTTGTGGTGGCAACCGCTGGA
This sequence comes from Pantoea sp. Morm, assembly GCF_016643525.1. Classification (NCBI taxonomy): domain Bacteria; kingdom Pseudomonadati; phylum Pseudomonadota; class Gammaproteobacteria; order Enterobacterales; family Erwiniaceae; genus Pantoea; species Pantoea sp. Morm. The sequence continues at coordinate 65,318 of NZ_VOQX01000003.1, forward strand.
TGTGCCGGCGGGCGGCGCTACCATTAATGTGCCAGTCAGTGCGGAGTGGAAACGCCACGATCTGTATCTCAGCGCGATTGTGGTGCGCGACGGCGACAAAGCGAATGGCACCACGCCAAAACGCGCGGTCGGCTTGTTGCATCTGCCGATGGCAACCGCCGCGCGCCGCCTGACGCTGGCGCTGGAGGCACCGGACAGGATTCGGCCGGAACAAACTGTGCAAGTGAAGGTTAAAGCCCGCCGCGAGGGCGGTGCGCTGCCGCAGCAGGTGCAGGTATTGTTGTCGGCGGTGGACAGCGGCGTGCTGAGCATTACCGACTATGCCACCCCCGATCCGTGGAACGGCTTCTTTGGCCGCAAGCGCTACAACGCCGATCAGTATGACGTGTTCGGACAGTTGATTGAGGGTGGTGGCAAACTGGCGGCGCTGCGTTTTGGCGGTGACGGGGATGATGCCGATGCGCTGTCGCGCGGCGGTAAAAAGCCGGTCACCGAGGCGCAGATTGTGGCGCAGCAGCTGCAGCCGGTGACGCTGGATGCCAGCGGCGAGGGCACGCTGGAACTGCCGGTACCGGCCTTTAACGGCGAGCTGCGGCTGATGGCGCAGGTGTGGAGCGAAGACAGTTTCGGCGCGGCGGATCGTAAAATGGTGGTCGCCGCACCGCTGGTAAGCGAACTGGCGACGCCGCGCTTTCTTGCCAGCGGCGATCAATCAACACTGGCGCTGGATTTGACCAACCTCACCGATCAACCTCAAACGTTGAACGTCGCGGTTAACGCCAGCGGCTTGATTGCACTCAACGGCCAAATCCCGGCCAGGGTGCAGCTGGCGAAAGGGGCGCGGACCACGCTGGCGATCCCGGTTAAAGCGCAGGACGGTTTTGGTGAGGGCGACGTGCAGGTGACCGTTTCGGGGCTGAGCCTGCCGAACGAGACGCTGGTACCGAGCGTGCGCCGCTGGAAGATTGGTGTGCGTCCGGCTTATCCGGCGCAAACCCTGAGTTTCGATAACGTAATGAACAGCGGGCAGCGCTGGCAGGTGATGGCGAGCGCGTTCAACGGCCTGCAGGCCAGCACGCTGAGTGGCCAGCTGTCGCTGAGTTCTCAGCCGCCGCTGAATATCGCCAGCTACATCAGCCAGCTTTACGCTTATCCCTATGGCTGTCTGGAGCAGACCGCCAGCGGCATCTGGCCTTCACTCTTCACTAATCACGCCCAGCTCAGCGCGATGGGCATCAAAACCAGCAGTGATGAGGCGCGCCGCGCGGCAATTGACACCGGCATTGCGCGCCTGGCCGGCATGCAGCGCGGTAACGGCAGCTTTGGCCTGTGGAGCAAAGAGAGCAGCGAGGAGTTCTGGCTCACCGCTTACGTCACTGACTTCCTGCTGCGCGCCAGCGAAGCGGGCTACAGCGTGCCGGAGGGCGTGATTAATCGCGCCGACCAGCGCCTGCTGCGTTATTTGCAGGATCCGGCGCAAATCGAAACCAGCTGGAGTAGCAATGCCGATGCGCTGCGTTTTAGCGTGCAGGCCTATGCGGGGCTGGTGCTGGCGCGTCAGCAGCAGGCGCCGCTCGGCGCGCTGCGGGCGCTGTATAACCAACGCGCCCAGGCGAAGTCCGGACTGGCGCTGGTGCAGCTTGGCGTGGCGTTGCAGCAGATGGGCGATACGCAGCGCGCCCAGCTGGCGCTGATGCAGGGCATCGCGCTGCAACGCCAGCCTGACATGTGGCTGGGCGATTACGGCAGTCCGCTGCGTGACCGCGCGCTAACGCTGGCGCTGCTGACGGAAAATCAGCTGCTGCCGGAGCAGCAGGGGCCATTGCTGATTGAACTGGCGCAAACGCTGCACGGGCAGCGCTGGTTCTCTACCCAGGAGAACAATGCGCTGTTCCTCGCCGCGCGGACGCTGCAGCAGCATCAGGGTGAAGCCTGGCAGGCCACACTGCAGGACCAGTCGCTGCGCAGCGATCGACCGCTGAGTCTCGGGCTGAGCGCGCAGCAGTTGCAGCAGGGCCTGACGGTGACCAGCGACACGCCGTCGCCGCTGTACGGCACGCTCAATGTGGTCGGCTATCCGCGCAGTGCGCCGTCACCGGTCAGCAACGTGCTCAGCATCAGTCGCGAATACTTCACGCTGGACGGCAAACCGGCCGATCTCAATAACCTGAAGAGCGGTGAGCTGCTGGTGGTGCGGCTGAAGGTGGGCGCCAGCCAGCGCGTCAGCGATGCGCTGGTGGTGGATCTGCTGCCGGCCGGGCTGGAGCTGGAAAATCAAAACCTGAGCGACAGCAGCGCCAGCCTGGGCGACAGTGCCGATGCGCTGAAAGAGAGCATGATGGACATGCAGCAGGCCAACATCAAACATCTTGAGTTCCGCGACGACCGCTTTGTCGCCGCGCTGGCGCTGGATGGCTACACGCCCGGCACGCTGCTGTATCTGGCGCGTGCGGTGACGCCGGGCAGTTATCGTCTGCCGCCACCGCAGGTGGAGTCGATGTATGTGCCCGCGTGGCGCGCCATCGGCACCACGCCGGAAAAACTTCATGTGCGTTAAGCGCCCGTGACGCTGGGCCACCGACGCCTGTGCGGGCTGACGCTGCTGTTACTGCTGCTGGTGGGCGCAGTATGGCTGCTGGACCGGCTCGATCCGCTGCCGCTGCGCCAGTTACAGCCGGCGCGGGTGGTGGTAGCGGAAGATGGCACGCCGCTGTGGCGCTTTGCCGATCGACAGGGTGTGTGGCGCTATCCGGTGACGCTGGACGAGGTGTCACCGGCCTATATTGAGGCGCTGCTGACCTACGAAGACCGCTGGTTCTGGCACCATCCCGGCATTAACCCGCTGGCGATAGTGCGCGCCGTCGGGCAAAACCTGCTGCAGCACGGCATTGTCTCCGGCGGCAGCACGCTGACCATGCAGGTGGCGCGGCTGATTGATCCGCAGCCGCGTACCCTGAGTGGCAAAGTGGTGCAGGCGTGGCGCGCGCTGCAGCTGGAGTGGCATCTGTCGAAGCGCGAGATCCTCACGCTGTATCTCAACCGCGCCCCGTTTGGCGGCACGGTTGAGGGCGTCGGCGCCGCCAGCTGGATGTGGCTGGGCAAACCGGCCTCGCAGCTTACCCGCGGCGAGGCGGCGCTGCTGGCGGTGCTGCCGCAGGCACCCAGCCGTTTGCGCCCGGACCGCTGGCCGCAGCGCGCTGAAGCTGCCCGCAATAAAGTGCTGGATCGCCTGGCGCAGTATCAGGTGTGGCCGGCGCAGACCGTCGCCGAAATCAAACAGGAGCCGGTATGGCTGCCGCCGCGTCAGCTGCCGCAGCTGGCACCGCTGCTGGCGCGCCGGCTGCTGTCGCTGTCGCCCGACAGCAAAATTACCTCCACGCTGGATGTGTCGCTGCAGCGCGAACTGGAGAACCTCGCTGCGTCGCTGCAAACCCGGCTGCCGCCGCGCACCTCGCTGGCACTGCTGGTTGTCGACCACAGCAGCATGAAGGTGCGCGGCTACGTCGGCTCGGTGTCTTTCAATGACGACAGCCGCTTTGGCCATGTGGATATGATTGCCAGCGTGCGTTCGCCGGGATCGCTGCTCAAGCCGTTTGTCTACGGCATGGCGCTGGATGATGGTCTGATTCATGGCGAATCGCTGCTGCAGGATGTGCCACGCCGCTTTGGCGACTATCGTCCCGGCAATTTCGACAGCGGCTTTCACGGCCCGGTCAGCGCCAGCGAAGCGCTGCAGCGTTCGCTCAACCTGCCGGCGGTACAGCTGCTGGAGGCGCTTGGACCGAAAAACGTCGCCGCGCGGCTGCGCAACGTCGGCCTGAATCTGCGTTTTCCGGCGGGCGGTGAACCGAATCTGTCGCTGGTGCTGGGCGGCACCGGCGCGCGGCTGGACGACATTGTCGCCGCCTACAGCGCCTTTGCCCGCCACGGTAATGCTGCGCAGCTGCGCTGGCTGCCGCAGCAGCCGCTGCTGCAGCGCCCGTTACTGTCGCCCGGCGCGGCGTGGATTGTGCGCCGCATCCTCGCCGGTGAGGCGCAGCCTGCCGCCAGCGGGGCGGTCGCCGATATCGTGCCGCTGGCGTGGAAAACCGGCACCAGCTACGGCTATCGCGACGCCTGGAGCGTTGGTATCACGCCACGCTATCTGATTGGCGTCTGGGTGGGCAGGCCGGATGCCACACCGGTTGCCGGCCAGTTCGGTTACGCGTCGGCGGTGCCGGTGATGCAGCAGGTTAATCACCTGCTGGCGGGACACCTGCCGGCGCGCGGCGTGCCCGGCGATCCGCGCCCGGCGACGGTCAGCGCCGTCAGTATCTGCTGGCCCGGCGGCCAGCCGTTGCCCGCCGGCGACGAGAACTGCCGGCAGCGGCGTTACAGCTGGGTGCTGAATCAGACCGTGCCGCCAACGCTGCTGGCGCCGGGGCAGGAGGGCGTCAATGGCTTACGCCAGCGCTTCTGGCAAAATAGCAAAGGGCTGCGCGTGGCGGCGGATTGTCCGGATGCGCAAAGCCGGGAACGCGTAATGTGGCCGCTGCCGCTTGAGCCGTGGCTGCCACCGGGCGAACGGCGGGCGCAGCGCCTGCCGCCAGTGGATGCGACCTGCCCGCCGCTCAATCAGGGGGACAGCGTGCCGCTGCTGGTGACCGGCGTGATCAATGGCCAGCGCGTGCAGCCGCTGCCTGGTAAGGCCGTATTGCTGCTGCCGGTGGCGGTGCAGGGCGGGCAGGGTACGCAGCGCTGGTGGTTTTTAAACGGGCAGCCGGTGGAGCTTGCTGCGGGAAAAAGCAGCGCCTCGCTGGTGCTGCGCGAGCCCGGTCGTTATCAGCTGGTGGTGATGGATGAGGCCGGGCAGCTGGCTTCGGTGTCTTTCACGCGCGGCTAAACGCAGCGCTATGGCATATTTTTTGCGTGTTTGCCCCGACAGAAATCAATTATTTTCAATAATTCCTCTCTTCACTCATAGGCAAGGCGCGCCGATCTCCCTATAATCGGCGCGTTTTCTTACCGGGAGCGGGTTCCCGGTTTCTTCAGGATGCTAATCAGAGGTAATCATGGCAATCGAACGCACTTTCTCCATCATCAAACCAAACGCCGTCGCTAAGAACGTGATTGGTGCTATCTACAACCGTTTCGAAAGCGCTGGCTTCAAAATCGTTGGTGCGAAAATGCTGCACCTGACCAAAGAGCAGGCTGAAGGCTTCTACGCGGAGCACAAAGGCCGTCCGTTCTTTGATGGTCTGGTTGAGTTCATGACTTCTGGCCCGGTTGTGGTATCTGTTCTGGAAGGCGAAAACGCTATCCAGCGTCACCGCGATCTGATGGGTGCAACTAACCCGGACAACGCGCTGGCCGGTACGCTGCGTGCTGACTACGCAGACAGCTTCACCGAAAACGCCACCCACGGTTCTGACTCTGCAGAATCTGCGGCACGCGAAATCGCTTACTTCTTCGCAGAAAACGAAGTCTGCCCACGTACCCGCTAAGTGCGCGGTAGCGGATGCGGACAGACGTCTTTACACCTTGTAACCGGTGGCTAAGACGTTCCCCTGGCATCACGCAGCAGATGTAGTACAATTATGCGCCCTTGTTGAGCCTGGCTCAGCGAGGGCGCTGTTTTTTTCCTATTCTTAACCAGAGCCGTAACGTGTAACAACGAGGCCAGAGAACATTATGTCCGAACAGATTGTGACGCCGTCGTCCGCTTCCCCCGTGGTTGTTTCCCCGAAAAACGAAAAAATTAACCTGCTGGATCTTAACCGTCAGCAGATGCGCGAATTCTTTGTTGAGATGGGCGAAAAACCGTTCCGTGCCGATCAGGTCATGAAGTGGATGTATCACTACTGCTGCGATGATTTCGAGCAGATGACAGACATCAATAAAGTGCTGCGTGGCAAGCTGATGCAGCGCGCTGAAATTCGTGCGCCGGAAGTGGCGGAAGAGATGCGCTCCAGCGATGGCACCATCAAGTGGGCGATTCGCGTCGGCGATCAGCTGGTGGAAACCGTGTATATCCCGGAAGCCGACCGCGCCACGCTGTGCGTCTCCTCGCAGGTAGGTTGTGCGCTGGAGTGTAAATTCTGTTCGACCGCGCAGCAGGGCTTTAACCGTAACCTGCGCGTGTCTGAAATCATCGGTCAGGTATGGCGTGCGGCAAAAATTATCGGTGCCGCTAAAGTGACCGGCCAGCGTCCGATCACCAACGTGGTCATGATGGGCATGGGCGAGCCGCTGCTCAACCTTACCAACGTGGTACCGGCGATGGAGATCATGCTGGATGACTTCGGTTTCGGCCTCTCCAAACGTCGCGTGACGCTGTCGACCTCGGGCGTAGTGCCGGCGCTGGACAAGCTCGGCGATATGATCGACGTGGCGCTGGCGATTTCGCTGCACGCACCGAATGACACCATCCGCGATGACATCGTGCCAATCAACAAAAAGTACAACATCGAAGCTTTCCTGGCGGCGGTGAAGCGCTACATTGGCAAATCCAACGCTAATCAGGGCCGCGTGACGATTGAGTACGTGATGCTGGATCACGTCAACGACAGCACCGAACATGCGCATGAGCTGGCGGCGCTGCTGAAAGAGACGCCGTGCAAGATCAACCTGATTCCGTGGAACCCCTTCCCGGGCGCGCCGTATGGCCGCAGCTCGAACAGCCGTATTGACCGCTTCTCCAAAGTGCTGATGGAGTACGGTTTCACCACCATCGTGCGTAAAACGCGCGGCGACGACATTGATGCCGCCTGTGGTCAGCTGGCGGGCGATGTTATCGACCGCACCAAGCGTACGCTGCGTAAAAAAATGGCCGGTGAAGCCATCTCTGTGAAGGCGCTCTGAAAGATCGCGCCCGCTGCTACGCATCGGGCGTCAGGCATGGCAGTCTCTGCGCTGAACTGACAGGGAGAGACTGAGATGCGTAAAGGATTACCCGCCGCGCTGCTGGCCGGCTTTGTTGTAACCGGGTGTGTCGAAGCACCGGCGCGGCACGGCGCGGCCGATATCCGGCTGCAGCTGGGATTGCACTATCTGGCGGTGAAGGATTATGCCGCGGCGCAGCGCAATTTGCTGCGCGCGCAGCAGGCCGCGCCGCGCGATTACCGGGTGCCGCTGGCGCTTGCGCGCGTCGCGCAGGCACAGCAGAATAATGCCCGGACGCGCCATTACTACCAGCGCGCGCAGCAGTTAGCGCCGCTGAATGGTTATGTGGCTAACAATTACGGTGCGTTTCTCTGCGGTTTGAGGCAGTATGACGAAGCGCATCAACAGTTTAAGCTGGCAACTGAAGCGCAGCACAGCGACGCCGCTCAGGATGCCCTGCTGTTTTCGGGCTATTGTTACCTGCAGGCGGGAGAGGATCGCGCCGCGCGCCAGCAGTTCGATCTCGCGCTGGATGCCGCACCGGAGCAGGGCAGTATGCTGCTGACGGAAGTGGAACGACGGCTTGAACAGCAGCAGTGGGCTTCAGTGCCGCTGCTTTTAGAAGTTTACCATCAGCATTTGCCGGCAACGGCAGAGAGTCTGGGGTTACAGATACGTTTCGCCGCGCAACAGGGAAACGCTGCTGACGTTACACGTTATGGCGACCGGTTGGCGCGAAGTTTTCCACAATCGATACAGTACCAGCGTTATTTAGCTAATGAATACTGAAGCCACTCAAGAGAATTCTGCAGTACATTCCACAGGTGAACGCCTGCGTCTGGCCCGTGAGCAGATGGGGCTGACCCAGCAAAACGTCGCTGAGCGCCTGTGCCTGAAACTTTCTACCGTGCGTGATATTGAAGAGGATAAATCCCCGGCGGATTTGGCCTCGACCTTCCTGCGCGGCTACATTCGCTCTTATGCGCGTCTGGTGCATGTACCTGAAGATGATCTGCTGCCGATGATGGCAAAGCAGGCTCCGGTGCGTGCGGCGAAAATTGAGCCGATGCAGAGCTTCTCACTGGGTAAGCGTCGTAAAAAGCGTGACGGCTGGTTGATGATCTTCACCTGGCTGGTGATTTTTGTGGTGGTCGGCCTGACCGGCGCCTGGTGGTGGCAGAACCATAAAGCCTCACAGGCGGATCTGGTGTCGATGGCTGACCAGAACGGCAGCAGCAGCGACAACAGCCAGTCGATTCCGCTGGGTGATAACAGCACGGACAGCACTACCGACAGCGACACTAACGCAGCCGGTACGCCGATTGACACCGGTGCCGGTGCGGTCAGCACGCCAGACAACGCTGGCAGTACCAGCAGTGCGCCAGCAGCGACCAGCAGCAACACGGCAACCAGCAGCGACAACGCGGTGGTGTCTCCGAGCCAGGCGCCGATTGATAACGCACCGCCAGCGGCCACCTTACCGGCGCCGGCCAACAGCGTGCCGGCAGGCTCAATGCCAACCGGTACCGCTGCCGTCAGCCAGCCCGCGGGCGATCCTAACGCCGTGGTGATGAACTTCAAAGCTGACTGCTGGCTGGAAGTCACCGATGCGACCGGTAAGAAGCTGTTCAGCGGATTGCAACGTAGCGGCGGTAAACTCAGCCTGTCCGGCACCGCTCCGTATCGTCTGAAAATTGGCGCTCCGGGTGCGGTTGACGTGCAATATCAGAATCAGCCCGTTGATTTAAGTCGTTTTATCCGTAATAACCAGGTTGCCCGTCTGACGCTGGGTGCGCAATAACGCGCAGCGCGCTTTCCGGGTAATTGTGGAGAGAGAATATGCATAACGAAGCACCCATTATCCGTCGCAAATCTACACGTATTTACGTCGGCAAGGTGCCGGTTGGCGATGGCGCGCCTATCGCCGTTCAGTCAATGACCAACACCCGTACCACGGACGTCGAAGCCACGGTGAATCAGATCCGTCAGCTGGAGCGCGTCGGCGTGGATATCGTGCGTGTGTCCGTGCCCACTATGGATGCGGCGGAAGCCTTCAAACTGATTAAGCAGCAGGTCAACGTGCCGCTGGTAGCGGACATTCACTTTGACTACCGCATCGCTCTGAAAGTGGCCGAGTACGGCGTCGATTGCCTGCGCATTAACCCGGGCAACATCGGTAACAACGAGCGTATTCGCCAGGTAGTGGATTGCGCCCGTGACCACAATATTCCGATCCGTATCGGCGTTAATGCCGGTTCGCTGGAAAAAGATCTGCAGGAAAAATACGGTGAGCCAACGCCGCAGGCGCTGCTCGAATCCGCGATGCGTCATGTTGATCACCTCGATCGCCTCAACTTTGACCAGTTCAAAGTGAGCGTCAAAGCCTCCGATGTGTTCCTGGCGGTGGAATCTTACCGTCTGCTGGCAAAAGCCATCGATCAGCCGTTGCACCTTGGCATCACCGAAGCCGGTGGCGCGCGTGCGGGAGCGGTGAAATCAGCGATCGGCCTTGGTCTGCTGCTGGCGGAAGGGATTGGCGATACGCTGCGCATTTCGCTGGCCGCCGACCCGGTTGAAGAGGTCAAAGTCGGCTACGACATCCTGAAATCACTGCGCATCCGCTCACGCGGCATCAACTTCATCGCCTGCCCGACCTGTTCGCGCCAGGAGTTTGACGTCATTGGTACGGTGAACGCACTGGAAGAGCGGCTGGAAGACATCATCACGCCGATGGACGTCTCGATCATTGGCTGCGTGGTGAACGGTCCCGGCGAAGCCACGGTCTCGACGCTCGGCGTGACCGGTGGCAACAAGAAGAGCGGTTTCTACGAAGATGGCGTGCGCCAGCGCGATCGCCTCGACAACAATGACATGATCGATCAGCTGGAAGCGCGCATCCGTGCGAAAGCCACCATGCTGGACGAGAGCCGCCGCATCAACGTGCAGCAGCTGGAAAAATAAAGGACGGTGTGCGCCCGGCGCACGCCAGTTGTGATTGAACCTGTGCGGTTTCATCCTCATAAGGTATGATGCCGGACAGGTTTTTTTGTATTAAGAGATTCTAACGTGGCGAAGAATATTCAAGCGATTCGCGGGATGAACGATTACCTGCCGGCAGATACCGCCATCTGGCAGCGTATTGAGGGCACCCTGAAGCAGGTGCTGGCCAGCTACGGCTACAGTGAAATCCGTCTGCCAATCGTCGAGCAAACCCCCCTGTTCAGCCGCGCGATCGGTGAAGTCACCGACGTGGTTGAAAAAGAGATGTACACCTTTGAAGACCGCAACGGCGAAAGCCTGACGCTGCGTCCGGAAGGCACCGCAGGCTGCGTGCGCGCCGGTATCGAACATGGTCTGCTGTACAATCAGGAGCAGCGCCTGTGGTACATCGGTCCGATGTTCCGCTACGAGCGTCCGCAGAAGGGGCGCTATCGTCAGTTCCACCAGATGGGTGTGGAAGTGTTTGGCCTGCAGGGGCCGGACGTGGACGCCGAGCTGATCATGCTGACCCATCGCTGGTGGAAAGCGCTGGGTATCGCTGACCACGTTGAGCTGGAGCTGAACTCCATCGGTTCACTGGACGCGCGCGCCAACTACCGCAGCGCGCTGGTGGCCTTCCTTGAACAGCATAAAGAGGTGCTGGACGAAGATTGCAAACGCCGCATGTATACCAATCCGCTGCGCGTGCTGGACAGCAAAAATCCGGATATTCAGACGCTGCTGAACGACGCGCCGACGCTGGGTGAATTCCTCGACGAGGAGTCACGTGAACACTTCAGCGGCCTGTGCGCGCTGCTCGACGATGCCGGCATCAAATACCGCATCAATCAGCGCCTGGTGCGCGGCCTCGATTACTACAACCGCACCGTGTTCGAATGGGTGACCAGCAGCCTCGGCTCGCAGGGCACCGTGTGCGGCGGCGGTCGCTATGATGGTCTGGTGGAGCAACTGGGCGGCCGCGCAACGCCGGCGGTCGGTTTTGCCATGGGGCTCGAGCGTCTGGTGCTGCTGGTGCAGGCGGTGAATCCGGAATTTGAACCGACGCGCATTGTTGATGTCTATGTTATCGCTTCGGGGCAGGGCGTGCAGTCCGCCGCGATGCAACTGGCGGAAAAACTGCGTGATGCCGACCCGGCGCTGAAGCTGATGACCAACTTCGGCGGCGGTAACTTCAAGAAGCAGTTTGCCCGTGCAGACAAGTGGGGCGCACGCATTGCGCTGGTGCTGGGCGAAGACGAAGTGAAAGCGGGCCAGGTGGTGATTAAAGACCTGCGCACCGGCGATCAGCAGACGCTGGCGCAGAGCGACGCCGCCGCGACGCTGCACACGCTGCTGCAGTAAGCGCAGCACTGCAACAGGCATTTTAAGGAGAGGGATTGCGTGGAAGTTTACAGCAACGAAAACGAACAGGTTGATGCGCTGCGTCGCTTCTTTGCCAATAATGGCAAAGCGCTGGCGGTCGGGGTCATCGTCGGTATCGCTGCGCTGGGTGGCTGGCGTTTCTGGAGCAGCCATCAGGAAGGAGCGGACAAAGCCGCGTCGGCGCAGTATCAGCAGCTGACCAGCGCCATGCAGGCAGACAAGCCGCAGACGCTGGAAGCGGTCGCCAGCTTCGCCAGCGAGAACAACAACACCTACGGTGCGCTGGCCGCGCTGGATCTGGCTAAACAGTACGTTGCCGCCAATCAGTTAGACAAAGCCATCACGCTGTTACAGAGCGGGCTGAAAGACACCAAAGATGCCAATCTGCAGGCGGTGATCAACCTGCGTCTGGCACGCATTCAACTGCAGCAAAATCAGGCCGATGCCGCCCTTACTACCCTGAACAATGTGAAGGGTGATGGCTGGACAGCCATTGTGGCGGACATTCGTGGCGAAGCACTGCTGAGCAAAGGCGATAAGCAGGGCGCCCGTGATGCCTGGAGCAAAGGTGCGGAATCGCAGGCTTCTCCTGCGCTGAAGCAGATGCTGCAGATGAAGATGAATAACTTAAGTTAAGCCAGTCAAGAGAGCGCACATGGAATTACGTAAATACCTGCTGCCAGGGCTGATGTCAGTCACTCTGCTCAGCGGTTGCTCGCTGTTCAGCGGCGAAGAAGATGTAGTGAAAATGGCCCCGCTGCCGAAGGTTGAAAACCAGTTCACGCCGGAAACCGCGTGGAGCACCTCGGTCGGTGACGGCGTGGGTGATTTCTACTCCAATCTGCATCCCGCCTGGCAGGACGGCACCGTGTATGCCGCCGACCGCTTCGGTATCGTGAAAGCGCTCGACGCCAGCAACGGCAAAGATAAGTGGAAAGTGAACCTCTCTGAGAAGACCGGCTTCTTCTCGAAAAACATTTCGGCACTGCTGTCTGGCGGTATCACGGCCAATGGCGATCGCCTCTACATCGGTAGCGAGCGGGGGCAGGTATTTGCCCTGAACAGCAGCGACGGCAGCATTGCCTGGCAGACCAAAGTGGCCGGTGAAGCGCTGTCGCGTCCGGTGGTCAGCGATGGCCAGGTACTGATTCACACCAGCAACGGTATGCTGCAGGGGCTCGATCAGAGCAGCGGCGCGGTGAAATGGAGCGTGAATCTGGATATGCCAGCGCTGTCGCTGCGCGGTGAATCGGCGCCGGCAGTAGCGTTCGGCGGCGCGATTGTTGGCGGCGATAACGGCCGCGTCAGCGCGGTGATCATGAACCAGGGCCAGCTGATCTGGCAGCAGCGTATCTCCCAGCCAAGCGGCGCAACTGAGATTGATCGTCTTAACGATGTCGACACCACGCCGGTGATCGTCAATGGCGTGGTTTATGCGCTGGCCTACAACGGTAACCTGACGGCGCTGGATCTGCGTTCCGGTCAGATTCTGTGGAAGCGTGAAATCGGCGGCGTCAAAGATCTGATCGTCGATGCCGGTCGCATCTATCTGGTGGATCAGGATGACCGCGTGATTGCGCTCAACGCCGATGGCGGCGTGGCGATCTGGCGTCAGAGCGATCTGCTGCACCGTAACCTGACGTCTCCGGTGCTGTTCAACGGTTACCTGGTGGTCGCCGATAGCGAAGGCTACGTGCACTGGATCAACACCCTGGACGGCCGCTTTGTGGCGCAGCAGAAACTGGACAGCGACGGCTTCCAGACCGAGCCAGTCGTGGCCGGTGACAAGCTGCTGATCCAGGCGAAAGGCGGTGAGGTCTACGCCATCACCCGTTAAGGCGATGGCCCGACGGGCAGCGTTTCGCACGCATTGATACGGCTCCTGATTCGTCAGGGGCCGTTCTGTTTTTAGTCAGGCATGATATTCTTGGCGCCTGCGGCCTGAACCTGACGGCAAATGCCGTTATAATCACGCCATTCGGGCGATTTATTTTTAAAACTGAGGCAAGTGTTATGGTACCTGTGGTCGCGCTGGTTGGGCGTCCCAATGTGGGGAAATCCACGCTGTTTAACCGCTTAACGCGCACACGTGATGCGTTAGTGGCCGATTTCCCTGGACTGACTCGCGATCGCAAATATGGTCGCGCCGAAGTGGAAGGGCGCGAATTTATTGTTATCGATACCGGCGGTATTGATGGCACCGAGGAAGGCGTGGAAAACCGCATGGCGGAGCAGTCGCTGCTGGCGATTGAAGAGGCCGATGTGGTGCTGTTTTTAGTTGATGCGCGTGCTGGCGTCATGCCGGCGGATCAGCAGATCGCCAATCATCTGCGTTCGCGCGATAAAGCGACGTTCCTCGTTGCCAACAAAACTGACGGTCTCGATCCGGATGCTGCGGTGCTGGACTTTTACGCGCTCGGCCTGGGTGAGATTCACCCGATTGCCGCGTCGCACGGTCGTGGCGTCACCAGCCTGCTGGAAACCGCGTTGCTGCCGTGGATGGATGACATCGCGCCGCGGGAAGTCAGCGAAGAGGACGAAAACGAAGCCTACTGGGCCGCGTTAGCCGCCGAAGAGAACGGTGAAGCGCTGGAGGAAGAAGAGGAAGAAGCCTTCGATCCGACCGGTCTGCCGATCAAACTGGCGATTGTCGGGCGTCCCAACGTAGGTAAGTCAACGCTTACCAACCGTATCCTCGGTGAAGACCGTGTGGTGGTGTACGACATGCCGGGCACCACGCGCGACAGCATCTACATTCCGATGGAGCGTGATGACCGCGAGTACATTCTGATTGATACCGCGGGCGTGCGTAAGCGCGGCAAAATCACTGATACGGTGGAAAAATTCTCCGTCATCAAAACGCTGCAGGCGATTGAAGATGCCAACGTGGTGATGCTGGTGATTGACGCGCGCGCGGGCATTTCCGATCAGGACCTGTCGCTGCTCGGCTTTATCCTGAATAGTGGGCGCTCACTGGTGATTGTGGTCAACAAGTGGGATGGCCTGTCGCAGGAGATTAAAGATGAAGTGAAAGAGACGCTGGACTTCCGTCTCGGCTTTATCGACTTCGCGCGCGTGCACTTTATCTCGGCACTGCACGGCAGCGGCGTGGGCAACCTGTTCGAATCCGTGACCGAAGCGTACGACTGCTCGACCAAACGCGTAAATACCTCCATGCTGACACGTATCATGAACATGGCTGCTGATGACCATCAGCCGCCGCTGGTGCGTGGCCGCCGCGTGAAACTCAAATATGCGCATGCCGGTGGTTATAACCCGCCGATTGTGGTGATTCACGGTAATCAGGTGAAGGATCTGCCGGATTCCTACAAGCGTTACCTGATGAACTACTTCCGCCGCTCGCTGAACGTGATGGGAACGCCGATTCGCATCCAGTTTAAAGAGGGTGATAACCCGTATGCGGGCAAACGCAACCTGCTGACGCCAACCCAGCAGCGTAAGCGTAAGCGTCTGATATCGCATCTGAAGAAAAACAAACGCTAAACATGATGAGGGCCCGGATGGGCCCTCTTTTTTTGGCGTAACATCCGGTTTATCACGATCCTCAGCCACGATTCCGGAGTCATCATGCTCACCCCATGCCCTCACTGTCAGCAACCGCTCACTTACAGCGAACAACGCTTCGATTGCCCGCACTGCCAGCGTCATTTCACCGCGCTGGCCTGCTGTCCCGACTGCCAGCAGCCGCTGCAGGTGCTAAAAGCGTGCGGTGCCATAGATTATTTCTGTACCCACGGTCACGGCCTGATCTCCAGCAGGCGCGTGCATTATCGCCCGGAAGACGTCATGGAATGAGGGTTTGCGATAGCGCGAAGTGGCGCTGGCTGCTCGCTTCGCGCTGCGTTTGTAGCAAAAATGCTATTGCCCAGTAACTACCGCGTTATGGATGTTCACTTTTAATTGTACCGGATGGTACAATCCTGCCCGCCTTGTCGCGAATGCCAGCGGATATTGATCCTGCGGCCTCGCTCACAAGCGCTGCATAACGGGCGTAGCTCCCGTACCAACAGATATAAAATAAAGCGTAACGGATAACTTCCTGTCCCTGCTCAGCCAGGAAGACATTGATCGGCTGCTCCCGCATTCCGGCCGCCACGCGTTATTTTTTCAGGAGAGTTTGTGTTATGGCAGAAAATTCCGCTCGTCCCGGTAAAGGGTTGAGTCTCTGGTCCGTGTTATTCGGGCTGGTCCTGCTGGCGATCGGCCTGTTCTTCGCGATCGGTGGCGGTAAACTGGTGGCCCTGGGCGGCAGCTGGTACTTCCTCATTGCCGGTATCGTCATGTTACTGTCGGCGATTCAGTTCTTTCGCCGTAAATCCTCGGCGGTTACGCTGTTCATTCTGGTCTTCGCCGGCACGCTGATCTGGGCGCTGTACGATGCTGGCTGGCAGTTCTGGCCGCTGGTGTCGCGCCTGATGGTGCCGGCCGGCCTGATGGTGCTGGCATTTATTACCTGGCCGGCGCTGCGTAAGCGTGAAGGCAAGGCCTCGCTGGCGAAGCTTTCATATGCGCTGTCAGCGGTGATTGCCGTTGGTATGGTGGTCACCTTTGTCCAGATGTTCCAGCCGCATCCGACTGTGGCTTTC
This sequence comes from Pantoea sp. Morm, assembly GCF_016643525.1. Taxonomy (NCBI): domain Bacteria; kingdom Pseudomonadati; phylum Pseudomonadota; class Gammaproteobacteria; order Enterobacterales; family Erwiniaceae; genus Pantoea; species Pantoea sp. Morm. Next base: position 81,148 of record NZ_VOQX01000003.1, read on the forward strand.
ACCGGCAAGCAGCTGCCGCTGATCCCGGTAGATAAGAGCAAACCGCAGCAGGACTGGAGCAGCTACGGCCGTACGCCGCAGGGTGACCGTTTTGCCGCTATCGACCAGATTACCCGCGACAACGTGAAAGACTTGCAGGTTGCCTGGACGTTCCATACCGGCGACACGCCGATCAGCCCGACCGGTAACGGTGCAGAAGATCAGGAAACGCCACTGCAGGTGGGTAACACCCTGTATCTGTGTACGCCGCACAACAACGTGATTGCGGTGGAAGCTGACAGCGGTAAGCAGATCTGGAAGCGCGAAATCAATGCGCAGGCGCAGGTGTGGAACCGCTGCCGTGGTCTGGCGTACTTTGATGCCACCAAACCGGTACAGCAGCCAACGCAGCCGGGCTCCACGCCGGTGCCAGCGGTAACGCTGGCGGCGGGCGATAGCTGCCAGCGTCGCATCCTGATGAACACCATCGATGCACGTCTGATTGCCATCAATGCCGATAACGGCGAGCTGTGTGAAAACTTCGGCAACCACGGTGTGGTCGATCTGAAGCAAGGTCTCGGCAGCGCGCCGGACCCGCAGTATCAGCTGACCTCGCCGCCGCAGGTGGCGGGCACCACGGTCGTGGTGGGCGGTCGCGTCGCGGATAACGTACAGACAGACATGCCTGGCGGCGTTCTGCGTGGCTTCGACGTCATCACCGGCCAGATGCGCTGGGCGTTTGACCCGGGCAATGAAGATCCAAATGCCGTACTGATGCCAGGTCAGGATTACACCCGCAGCACGCCAAACTCATGGGCGCCAATCTCTTACGATCCGGCGATGAACACCGTGTTCCTGCCGATGGGCAGTTCGTCGGTGGACCTGTGGGGTGCCAACCGTACCGCGCTGGATCACAAATATGGCGCGTCGGTGCTGGCGCTGGATGCCACCACCGGTAAAGAGAAGTGGGTGTATCAGACGGTCCACAATGACCTGTGGGATTTCGACCTGCCAATGCAGCCGAGCCTGGTGGACTTCCCGATGAAGGACGGTACCACCAAACCTGCGGTGGTGATCGGCGGGAAAACCGGCATGATCTGGGTGCTGGATCGCCTGACCGGCAAGCCTTTAACCAAAGTTGAAGAGCTGCCGATGCCGCAGGGCCATATCCCGAACGAGCAGTACACCAAAACTCAGCCGCACTCGGTAGAAATGCCAAACATTGGCAATCAGAAACTGACCGAGTCAGACATGTGGGGTGCGACGCCGTTTGACCAGCTGGCTTGCCGTATTGCCTTTAAAGGCATGCGTTATGACGGCCTGTTCACGGTGCCGGACACCGATGTTTCGCTCAGCTTCCCGGGCTCGCTCGGCGGCATGAACTGGGGCAGCATCTCGTTCGATCTGAACAACCAGTACATGTTCGTTAACGATATGCGTCTCGGCCTGTGGGTGCAGATGATTCCGCAGGACACCACCAAATCGGCTGCCAGCAACGGCGGTGAAGCCATCAACACCGGCATGGGTGCGGTACCGCTGAAAGGCACGCCGTACGCAGTAAACAAAAACCGCTTCATGTCGCCGCTGGGCATTCCATGCCAGGCACCGCCGTTCGGTACGCTGTCGGCCATCGACATGAAGACCCGTCAGATTGTGTGGCAGGTGCCGGTGGGTACGGTGCAGGATACCGGTCCGTTTGGTATCAAAATGCATGCGCAGATGCCGGTCGGTATGCCGACGCTGGGCGGTACGCTGGCAACGCAGGGCGGTCTGGTATTTATTGCCGGCACCCAGGATTACTACCTGCGCGCCTTCGACAGCTCAACCGGTAAAGAAGTGTGGAAAGCACGTCTGCCGGTGGGCAGCCAGGGCGGACCAATCAGCTATGTTTCGCCGAAAACCGGCAAACAGTACATCCTGATCTCTGCAGGCGGTGCGCGTCAGTCGCCGGATCGCGGTGATTACGTGATTGCTTACGCGCTGCCCGACAGCAAGTAAGCCGCAGTAAAAGAAAGGCCGACATCATGATGTCGGCCTTTTTTATTAACCGTCCGTGGCGTACTCCTTCCTGTAAGGATCCTTACTTACTTCTGCTTAGAGGGGCGACGGCTTTTTTGACCTCCTTTTCTTCCAGCTTCCCTGGCTCTCTCAGGATCGTTCCTGAAATTGCCCCCACTGACTTTGCCGCCCGCGCTACCGGCTTCCCTGGCGCGCTCCGGGTCCTCTGCAAAGTTCCCGGCACCGCCTCGTTGCTTGGTTTGTGTCATAGCAGAGACCTCATCTAAGGGTATTTTCTTTGATGTGGACTAGCTAGCCACGTTATCCAGTATAGTCAGTTAGTTACGGCGATGCTGTGGGAACTGTCTAAGTTATTCTTCGCCATCGCGCCACAGCGCCTGCAGTTCAGGAGGCGCAACGTTTTCCGGAATCAGAATCACAATCGTTCCGGCTTCGCGGTGGGTCGCGTAGCTAATCTGGATGCGGAAATAGCGCTGGTCGCCGCGCCCGATGCTGGCGGCCTGTTCCTCCGGCTCGCCGAGCGGCAGCGCCTGCTCCAGCACGTTGCACACGCGCTGCTTCTGCGGTTCCGGCAACTGCGCCAGCGCAAATCGCCGCTCGCTGCGCAGGCCGGGGATAAATGCAATGCCGCCTTCACGCGCCAGCTCAATGATGGCGTCATCGGTCAGCTGAATATTCACCTTACACCTACCTCGTGCCACGCGGACTGGATCGCCTGTGCCACCGTATTATCAAAACGTTTTGCGGCATGCTGTACGGTAAAGCGCGCAAAGGTGCTGAAGTCGGCATCCTGCGGCAGTTCCTTGTCGCACAGCGTGTCGTACCATGCCTGACCGGCCCGTTCCCAGGCAAAGCCGCCCAGCGCGGTCGCCGCCAGATAGAAGGCGCGATTGGGAATGCCGGAGTTAAGATGTACGCCGCCGTTGTCTTCGCGCGTGTCGATATAGTGATCCATATCGGCAGGCTGCGGATCTTTGCCGAGCAGCGGATCGTCATAGGCGGTACCGGGCGCGGACATCGAGCGCAGGCCGCTGCCCTTAATACCTGCCGCCAGCAGCCCTTCGCCGATGATCCAGTCGGCCTGATCGGCGCTTTGCTTAAGGTGATACTGCTTCACCAGCGAGCCGAACACATCGGACATCGATTCGTTGAGCGCACCCGCCTGCTGGAAGTAAATCAGCCCGGCTTCGGTTTCGGTCACGCCGTGCGTCAACTCGTGCGCGACCACATCAATGGCAATGGTAAAACGATTGAAGATCTCACCGTCGCCGTCGCCAAATACCATCTGCTGGCCATTCCAGAAGGCGTTCTGGTACTCCTTACCGTAATGCACGGTGCCATCCAGTTTCAGGCCTTTGTTGTCCAGCGAGTTGCGCTGGTAGATCTGCCAGTAGAAATCATAGGTGATGCCGAGATAGTTCCACGCTTCGTCGGCGGCGACGTCACCGTTACCGGGCTGGCCTTCCTCACGGATCAGGGTGCCGGGCAGATTTTGCGTATTACCCGCATCGTAGATAGCACGCAAAACACTGCCGGGCTGCGCAGTGCTGGCTGTGCTGGCGGTGTGAGGATGTTCCGCCATCAGCTGTTGCACGTGGGTGAGGGTGCGCCGCGCGTAATCCTGCTGTGCGCCGGAACAGTTATCGATGATATTTCGCAGAATATACGGAGGAATAACGCTGTAAGGCATGTCGGACTCCCTGACGGATGGGTATGTCAGAAAGTATAGACCCGCTTATCAATCGCGCGCCGCTGCGTCTGCAGTACGCGCGATTTACGGGGTTTTATCAACCATTTATGCGGCTGAAAAGATTATCACGCCTTACGGCTGCGCGTCTTCTGTGGTTGTAACGCCGTCACCTGACTCTCCACCCAGCCATCATCCAGCCGGGTACGCAGCAGATCGCCGGTATGCAGCTGACGGGTCTTTTTCACCACCTGGCCCTGAGCATCGGTGGTGACGCTAAAGCCGCGCGCCAGCGTCGCCAGCGGACTCACGCCTTCCAGCTGTGCTGCCAGCGTACCAAAACGCTGCCGGCTGTGATTGAGCTGTTTTTCCATGCCCTGCTGCAGCCGGTAGTGCCACTGCTGTAACTGCTGCTGAGCGCGCAGAATTCGTCCCTGCGGCTGCTGGGATTGCAGGCGCTGCAGCAGGCGATCCTGCTGGCGATGCGCCAGGCGCAGCCGCTGATCGGCCGCTTCCTGCAGACGACGCTGCAGCTGAATCAGCGTGGTTTGCTGCCGTGCCAGGCGCAGCTGCGGATGCTGCTGTTGCAGACGATGCTGCAGTCGGGTGAAGCGGCGCTGCTGCTGCGCCACGTAATAGTCCATCGCCATCTCCATGCGCTGCTGCTGAGACTGCAAACGGCGCAGCAGCTCGATCTGGTTGCGGCTCACCAGTTCGGCAGCGGCAGAAGGCGTCGGCGCGCGCAGATCGGCAACAAAGTCGGCGATGGTGACATCGGTTTCATGCCCAACGGCGCTGACGATCGGCAGGCGGCTGGCAAAGATGGCCCGCGCCACGCGCTCGTCGTTGAAGCTCCACAGATCTTCCAGTGAACCGCCGCCGCGACCGACGATCAGCACGTCGCACTCGTCACGCTGGTTGGCCAGCTCGATGGCGCGCACGATGGCGGCGGGCGCATCAACGCCTTGCACTGCGGTTGGATAGATCACCACCGGCAGCGAGGGATCACGGCGATGCAGCACGCGCAGCACGTCGTGTAATGCCGCACCGGTGGCGGAGGTGATCACACCCACCTGGCGCGCCGGCTCCGGCAGCGGTTGTTTAAACTGCTGGTCGAACAGCCCCTCTGCCGCCAGCCGGGCTTTCAGCTGCTCAAACTGTTGCTGCAGCAGCCCTTCACCGGCCGGATGCATGCTTTCGATAATCAGCTGATAGTCGCCGCGCGGCTCATACAGCGTGATGCTGGCGCGCACCAGCACCTGCTGACCGTGCTGCGGGCGAAAGCTGACGCGTCGATTGCTGTTGCGGAACATGGCACAGCGCACCTGCGCGCCATCGTCCTTCAGAGTGAAGTACCAGTGACCGGAAGCGGGCTGAGTGAAATTGGAAATTTCAGCGCTGAGCCACACCAGGCCCATCTCATTTTCCAGCAGTTGGCGCACCGTGGTGTTCAGGCGGCTGACAGTAAAAATATTGGCGGTTGGCGGTAGCGACATGTGATGAGGATCAAATTTCAAATCAGAGGGTTAATTAACCGATACTACATGCCTGCCCCGGAGGATCAAGACTTTTTCCGAAAAAACACTGGAGGCAACCGATTTCGGCCTGTATAATGCCGCGGCAATATTTTATCTGTTTTAAACGCCCCAGGTGGAGATATTGCAATGTTAAGAATCGCGAAAGAAGCCCTCACATTTGACGACGTCCTGCTCGTTCCCGCTCACTCCACTGTTTTACCCAACACGGCCGATCTCAGCACCCAGCTGACCAAAAACATCCGTCTCAACATTCCTATGCTGTCTGCAGCGATGGACACCGTGACCGAAGCCGGTCTGGCGATTGCGCTGGCCCAGGAAGGCGGTCTGGGCTTTATCCACAAAAACATGTCGATTGAGCGCCAGGCGGATGAAGTTCGCAAGGTGAAAAAACACGAAAGCGGCGTCGTAACGGAGCCACAGACCGTGCTGCCAACCACCACGCTGGCCGAGGTGAAAGAGCTGACCGAACGTAACGGCTTCGCCGGTTACCCGGTGGTTAACGCCGACAACGAGCTGGTGGGCATCATTACCGGTCGTGACGTGCGCTTCGTGACCGATATGACGCTGCCGGTGACCGCGGTTATGACGCCGAAAGAGCGCCTGGTGACGGTGAAAGAGGGTGAAGCGCGTGAAGTCGTGCTGCAGAAAATGCACGAAAAACGCGTCGAGAAAGCGCTGGTTGTTGACGACAGCTTCCACCTGCTGGGCATGATTACCGTTAAAGATTTCCAGAAAGCCGAGCGTAAACCTAACGCCTGTAAAGATGCGCAGGGTCGTCTGCGCGTCGGTGCTGCGGTGGGTGCCGGTGCCGGCAACGAAGAGCGCGTTGATGCGCTGGTCGCTGCGGGCGTTGACGTACTGCTGATCGACTCCTCGCACGGCCACTCCGAAGGCGTGCTGCAGCGTATCCGTGAAACCCGCGCAAAATATCCAGACCTCGAAATCATCGGCGGCAACGTGGCGACCGGTGCAGGCGCACTGGCGCTGGCTAACGCGGGCGTGAGCGCGGTGAAAGTGGGCATCGGCCCGGGCTCCATCTGTACTACCCGTATCGTTACTGGCGTTGGCGTACCGCAGATCACGGCGGTATCCGACGCGGTTGAAGCGCTGGAAGGTACCGGTATTCCGGTCATCGCTGACGGCGGTATCCGTTTCTCTGGCGACATCGCCAAAGCCATCGCCGCGGGTGCGTCGGCGGTAATGGTTGGCTCAATGCTGGCCGGTACCGAAGAATCGCCGGGCGAAATCGAGCTCTACCAGGGCCGTGCGTTCAAATCCTACCGCGGGATGGGTTCACTGGGCGCGATGTCCAAAGGCTCGTCTGACCGCTACTTCCAGAGCGATAACGCTGCCGACAAACTGGTGCCGGAAGGTATCGAAGGGCGCGTTGCCTATAAAGGCCGCCTGAAAGAGATCGTGCACCAGCAGATGGGCGGCCTGCGCTCCTGCATGGGCCTGACCGGTTGCCCGACCATCGACGATCTGCGCACCAAAGCCGAGTTCGTGCGCATCAGCGGCGCCGGCATCAACGAAAGCCACGTGCACGATGTGACCATCACCAAAGAGTCACCGAACTACCGCATGGGTTCATAATCCCGTAAGATTTCCCGCCCGGCTCCAGCCGGGCGCTTTTATTATTAAGTCCATCCCAATGGAAACGCCTCAATGACGACTGAAAATATTCATAAACATCGTATTTTGATCCTCGATTTTGGTTCTCAGTATACGCAGCTGGTCGCGCGCCGCGTGCGTGAGCTGGGCGTCTACTGTGAACTCTGGGCGTGGGATGTCACCGAAGAGCAAATCCGCCAGTTCAACCCGAACGGCATCATCCTCTCCGGTGGCCCGGAAAGCACCACCGAGCACAACAGCCCGCGCGCGCCGGAATATGTGTTCAACGCCGGTGTGCCGGTGCTGGGCGTGTGCTACGGCATGCAGACCATGGCGATGCAGCTGGGCGGTAAGGTTGAAGGCTCGAACGAGCGTGAATTTGGTTACGCGCAGGTTGAAGTGACAACCCCGAGCGCGCTGGTGCGTGATATCGAAGATGCCATCAGCGCGGCGGGCAAACCGCTGCTAGACGTGTGGATGAGCCACGGTGACAAAGTCACGGCGATCCCGGCAGACTTCGTGACGGTTGCCAGCACCGAAAGCTGCCCGTTTGCCATCATGGCCAACGAAGAGAAGCGTTTCTACGGCGTGCAGTTCCATCCGGAAGTGACGCACACCCGTCAGGGCCTGCGCATGCTGGAGCGTTTTGTGCGCGACATCTGCGGCTGTGAAGCGCTGTGGACGCCAGCCAAAATCATCGAAGATGCGGTAGAGCGCATCCGTGAGCAGGTGGGTGAAGACCGTGTGATTCTCGGCCTGTCCGGCGGCGTGGACTCGTCCGTGACCGCGATGCTGCTGCACCGCGCAATTGGCGAGCGCCTGACCTGTGTGTTCGTCGATAACGGACTGCTGCGTCTGAATGAAGCTGAGCAGGTGATGGACATGTTCGGCGACCACTTTGGTTTGAACATCGTGCACGTTGCGGCAGAAGGGCGCTTCCTCGACGCGCTGGCGGGCGAGAACGATCCGGAAGCCAAACGTAAGATTATCGGCCGCGTGTTCGTAGAAGTGTTCGATGAAGAAGCGCTGAAGCTGACCGACGTGAAATGGCTGGCGCAGGGCACCATCTATCCGGACGTGATTGAGTCGGCGGCTTCAGCTACCGGTAAAGCGCACGTAATCAAATCGCACCACAACGTGGGCGGTTTGCCGAAAGAGATGAAGATGGGCCTGGTTGAGCCGCTGAAAGAGCTGTTCAAAGATGAAGTGCGTAAAATCGGTCTGGAACTCGGCCTGCCTTACGACATGCTGTACCGCCATCCCTTCCCGGGCCCGGGCCTGGGCGTGCGCGTACTGGGTGAAGTGAAGAAAGAGTACTGCGACCTGCTGCGCCGTGCCGATGCCATCTTTATCGAAGAGCTGCGCAAAGCCGATCTGTACAACAAAGTCAGCCAGGCCTTTACCGTGTTCCTGCCGGTGCGCTCCGTCGGCGTGATGGGCGATGGCCGTAAATACGATTGGGTGGTTTCCCTGCGTGCTGTCGAAACCATCGACTTCATGACGGCCCACTGGGCGCACCTGCCGTACGACTTCCTCGGCCGCGTCTCAAACCGCATCATCAACGAAGTGAACGGCATTTCACGCGTGGTTTATGATATTTCAGGTAAACCGCCTGCGACGATTGAGTGGGAGTAACGCCCGCACTGGCAACCGCCAGCACCTGAAGCCTCAAAGCCCGCGTAACTGCGGGCTTTTTTATCCTGCCATCTTTCGCATCGCCCGATCAGCGCAGAATTTAGATACAGCGCCTACAGCCGCGCCGCCTGTTGTTCAATAAATTCCCTGAACCACTGCTGGGCGGGATGCGCGTCGCTGCGCCGGTGCCAGATCAGGTTGAACACCATTTCGGGCAACGACACCGGTGGAGGGAACAGCACCAGCTGGCGACTGGCCTGCGCATGCAGTGCCACGCGCTTCATCACGGTCGCCGTCATGTGGGTTTGCGCCACGATAGACGGCACCGTAAACATCTGCTGGACCGTCAGCCCCAGTCGGCGCTTTTTACCTTGCTGCGCCAGCACCTGATCAACCAGGCCGTACAGTTCACCTTCCGGCGAGACCAGAATATGCGGCAGCGCCAGGTAGCTCTCCATGTCCATGCCGCGTCTGGCCGCCGGATGGTTGCTGGCGACGATGGTGACGAATGCGTCGCGCAATACCGGCCGGGAGATGATGCGGCTATCGCTGTGGGTAGGCATGACGCCGATGGCGACATCAATCGCGCCGGCATCTAACAAATCGACCGCGTGATCGCGGTTAGTAAACGCCTGCACATTCAATGACACGCCGGGGGCGGCGTCCTGTAGCGCCTGCATTAACGAAGGTAGCAACACGAAAGCCGGATACTCCGACACGCCCAGCTTGAAATTTATTTGCGCTTTTTCCGCTGCAAATACGGGCTTTGCCACCAGCGTCGCTTCGAGCTGGCGCAACGCCCCGGCGATGGGGCCGGACAGATCGCGTGCACGCGCGGTCGGCAGTAAACCCTCCGCGCTGCGCATGAACAGCGGGTCACCGAACAGGGTGCGTAACCGCGACAAAGCGGCACTCATCGCCGGCTGGCTGACGCCCACCTGGGTTGCCGCCCGCGTGACGTTGCGCTCGTTCATCAGCGCGTCAAAAGCCACTAACAGATTGAGATCGATGCCATGAAAATCCATACGGCAAATAATCACTCATATTGAATATTTGTTGGACGAATTATAGGGCGCTGCGCAAAATTCCACAACCAACCCCCACCTGAAAGTGAATAACGATGAATCCAGCAGCAGAATACGTACAACGGCTCAAAATTGAACGACAGGCGGTAGAGACGCTCTATCAGGCCTTCAGCGACAATAACCCCGATCTGGTCGATAGCGTGCTGGCTCCGTCATGGGAAGACATTCCGCTGGCGCCAGGACAAGTTGCCGGACCGGAGGGCATCAAGCCGATCATTCGCATGCTGGCGCAGGCCTTTCCGGACGTGAAGATCGTGGTGCATGACATGATTCAGGAACCGGGCCGCATCGCGGCGCGGGCGGAAATCAGCGGCACCCATCTCGGCGAAATTTTCGGTATCGCGCCGACCGGCAAGAAAGTCAGCTTCCGGCTGCATGAGTTCCATGCGCTGGAGGACGGCCGTCTGATCACCACCTGGCACATGGAGGATTGGTTTGGCCTGTTCCTCCAGCTTGGCCAGTTTCCGCCACAAGCCTGAACCTGACCGGAGAGTTGATAATGAAAGCAGCATTGATTGATACGTTTGGCACCGCCGATGTGCTGACGATTGGCGAACGTCAACTTCGCGCCGCCAGTCCGGATGAGGTGACGGTACAGGTTGAAGCGGCGAGCGTTAATCCGCTGGATGTGAAAATCATCTCAGGGCACATGCAGCAGGTTTTCCCGGTGGACCTGCCTTACGTGCCGGGCATGGATTTCTGCGGCGTGATTACAGCGGTTGGCGATCACGTGAGCCATTTAAACGCGGGCGATCGCGTATTCGGACGCACGCCACCTGGCGCAGGCGGGGCTTTTGCACAAAGCCTGGTGATCGCCGCCGATGACGTATGCCTTGTCCCGGCAGCGATGAGCGCCGAACAGGCCGCGGCGCTGCCTACCGCGTTTGGCTCCGCGCAGCAGGCATTGTTCGATGTGGGCCAGCTGCAGCGCGGCGAGCGCGTGCTGATTCACGCCGCCGCGGGTGGCGTCGGCAGCATGGCCGTCCAGCTGGCGCATCAGGCGGGCGCTTATGTCATCGCCACGGCGTCGGCGAAAAACCACGCGCTGGTGACCAGTCTGGGCGCCGATGAAGTGATTGACTACCGCACGCAGGACTTTGCAGCAACGCGCGATATCGACCTGGTGATAGACAGCGTCGGCGGCGAAACGCTGAGCCGCTCCTGGTCCGTGCTGCGCGCCGGCGGGCGCATTGCCACGCTGGTGGAGTTCGGCATCACGCCTGCCAGCGGCCAGCACGGCGAGTTTGTCTTCTTCGCCAGCGCGACGCCGTATCTTGCCCGGGCGAGCAGCCTGTTCCAGGCCGGGCAGTTACAGGTCATCACCGACGCTATCTTTACGCTGGATGATGCACGCTCCGCACTGGAGAAGGTGGCGACCGGCCATGCGCGCGGCAAAGTGATTATCCGCGCCAATCCTTAACGCCTGGCGTCATGTCGCAGTAAAAACGCGCCCGCTACCCCGCAGGCGTTTGTTTACCGGTTTGTCGCAGGGGATAAGGATGTGTTAATAATCTGGCGTTAACGGCAGAGGCTTCAGGAGGAAACGTGCTGTTTAATTTCAGAGCCGCGGGCAAGCGCGCACCACCTGGCAAACGCCCGCTGACATCCATCATCATTCTCTATCTTGTGATGCTGTGCGGTACGGCTTTTCTCGCGTTTCTGCCGCTGATCTGCGCGATGGGCGCGGGATATGTCGCCAGTCTGGCGGGCTGCCAGCTGGACGAAGGCAACGTGCATCCCTGTTACATCCTGGGAGAAGATCGCGGCCAGTTGCTGTATGAATTAGGCGTCATGGGCTGGTTCCTGCTCGGCACCATTCCCCTGGGTGGGATACTGTTTTTACTCGCAACGCTCACCTTCATCGTTCAGCTGGTGGGCTATTACCGGCAAACACGCGCTGAGGGTCATCGGTAATTCACGTCAGGACTGTTCCGCACAAATCTCCAGGCAAAACCCGAGAAATGCCTCCACCGCCGCCGGGGCCAGACGGCGCGAAGGCCGGGTGATAAACAGCGGATAGGTTTCGTCAGGCCAGTCGGGGAAAAGTTCGACCAGTTCACCGCTGGCGATCAGATGTTGCACGCTCAGCGCCAGCACCTGGGCCACGCCGGCACCGCCGACGCACGCCTGTACCATTAAATCCGGATCGGTTGTGGTCAGATGGCCGTGGGTGGCGACCGTCAGCCGCTGCGTGCCACGATGAAACTCCCAGCTAAAGGGCTTATTGCTGCGCGGATCGATGTATTGCAGACAATTGTGCTCAGTCAGCTGCTGCGGCTGCGTCGGGCGGCCACAGCGTGCCAGATAGTCCGGAGCGGCCACCGTCAGGACGCGCGTTTGTAACAGCAGGCGTGAGGTCATGGTGGACGGCGGCTGTGGCCCGAAACGCACCGCCACATCAATACCTTCTGCCACCAAATCGCCCACATCGGGCTGCTGCAAAATCGTCAGTTCCAGATGCGGATAACGGGCACGCAGCAGCGGCAGCTTTGCCGCCAGCACATAGCGGGAAAACAGCGGATTCAGGCTCACGCGCAGCGTACCGCGCACCGTCACGGCGGCGCCGGAGACGTAGTTTGCTGCTTCTTCAATGCCTTCCAGATGCGGCGCCGCCCGCTCATAAAGGCTGGCACCTTCGCTGGTGAGATGCAGGGTGCGGGTGGTGCGATCCAGCAGGCGCACGCCGAGACGCTGTTCCAGTCGCGAAATCGCCCGGCTGACGCCCGAGGCGGACAACCCCAGCACGTCGCCGGCGCGGCTGAAGCTGCCGGCTTCAACCACGGCTGCCAGCACGCTCATGCCGGATAATAGTCGGCCATCAAAACTCATCCTGTTCTCCATCTTTGATTTTCAGCAAAGATCATTTGCCTGAGCCTACCTTTATCAAAAATGCGCTGCAACTTATTGTGTGCCCCGAAACGCGACCGGCACTGAACGCCGGATTCCTGATCCCTTTTGAGGAGAATGTTATGACTGTACGGCGCACCCTTTTTAAAGGCGGCACTATCCTGACGCTGGACGCCAGCGTGCCCGACCTCGTCTGTGGCGATGTGCTGATTGAGGACGATCGTATCGCCGCCGTGGGGGAAAATCTTTCCGCCGACGATGCGCAGGTGATTGATGCCCGCGGCCATATCGTGATGCCAGGCCTGGTGGATGCGCATCACCATATGTGGCTGGGTGCGATGCGCCGCCTGATGCCCAACGTTGACGACCTGTTTGTCTATATCGATGTGGTGGCAGAAACGCTCGGCGCGCATTACCGTCCGCTGGATATGTACCTCAGCACCCGGCTGACGGCGCTGGCATGCCTGGATGCCGGCATCACCACGGTGATTGATGCCTGCCACAGTTCACGCAGTCCGGCGCATACCGATGCGGCGCTCGACGCGCTGCAGGAGAGCGGGATTCGTGCGCTGCACATGGTTGGCGCAGCAATGGATAAGCAGGCTTCCAGCGATCATCTGCCGGGCGATCTGGCCCGTCTCGCTAGCCGCTGGAACCACGCCGGCAGTCGCGTGCAGGTTGGCCTGTTTGGCCAGCTCAACCTGGCGTGGTGGCGCGTGGCGCGCGAGCTGGATATGCGCATTCTCACCGAGTTTATTGGTGACCTGGCGCAGCTGCCGGCGGAGTTTGCCGAAGCCGGCTTGCTGGGTCCGCACAACATTTTCAACCACTGTACGCGCGTACCGGCGCACACCTGGCAGCAGCTGGCGGACGCGGGCGTCAACATTACCGTGAATCCGCGTTCGGATGCGCTGTTTGGTTTCGACGACGACAGCTTTGCCTGGCAGCAGGCGGTCGATCGCGGAATGACGCCGGCGCTCGGTATCGATCTCGATACCGCCTTCGGCAGCGATCTGTTCGGTGAAATGCAGGCGCTGTTTAACCAGCAGCGCTCAGCGATGCGCTATCGCCGCTTCCGGGGCGAAAGCGACGTACCGGCACCGATTAGCGTGGAAGCCGTACTGCGGTCGGCAACGATTAACGGCGCGCGTGCGGCCGGGCTGGAGCAGCAAACGGGCACGCTGACGCCAGGTAAACAGGCCGACGTCATTATGCTGCGCACCGATGGTATTGGCGTTTTCCCGCTGACCAGCGTGACGGCAACGGTGGTGCAGGCGGTGCAACGCGCTGATGTTGATACCGTGATGGTAGCGGGTGAACTGCGTAAACGTCATGGTCAGTTGCTCAACGTCGATGTGGCACAGCTGAACGCGGAAATCACCGCTTCGCGCGACTATCTGCTGAATGCCAGCGGCTATCACCATCCTTTGTTTGCCTGATTTTCCGCAGCGCGGCGGCCTGCCGCGCTGTCTGTTCATTTATGGAGGCTGTTATGTCTGCATTAAGCGCGCAGGCTGAAGCTGCGCATTTGTCGCGACCAGCGACCGGCGTAATTGCCGCGCTGTTTTGCGGTTATCTGGCGGTCGGCTTGCCGCTGCCGGTAATCCCGCTGTTTATCCATCAGCATCTCGGTTTCAGCAACCTGTGGGTCGGGCTGGTGATCGGGATACAGTTTGTTGCCACCGTGCTGACGCGCGGTTACGCCGGTCAACTGACCGATCGCGTTGGCGGTAAGCGCTCGGCGCTGCAGGGCGCGGCGGTGTGTGCGCTGGCTGGCGTGCTCTACTGGCTGGCCGCGCTGCCGGGCTTTTCACCGGCGGTCAGTCTGGCGCTGGTGATTGCCGGACGGCTGGCGGCGGGCATGGGCGAAAGCCAGTTCGTCACCGGCTGCGTGGCCTGGTCAATCGCCTCGGTCGGGCCACAGCGTGCCGGTCTGTCGATGTCCTGGACCGGTATCGCCATGTTTGCCGCGCTGTCGCTCGGTGCCCCTGCCGGTATGATGCTGTATCAGCACGTCGGCTTAGCGGCGGCGATGCTGGCCTGCATCGCGGCTCCGCTGCTGGCGGCGCTCATCGCCACGGCTGCCAGCGGTTATCGCGCGGTCGGGGGAACACGTTTGCCGTTCTATCGGGTGATTGGCCGCATCTGGCGTGAAGGCTGTGGCCTGATGCTGCAGGGCGTCGGACTGGCCGGCCTGACGGCCTTCGCCTCGCTCTACTTCGCCGCGCGCCACTGGCAGCTGGCCGGCTGGGTGATGACCGCGTTTGGCATTGGTTTTATCGCCGTGCGCCTGGTGCTGGGACATCTGCCGGATCGCATTGGTGGCTACCGCGTGGCGGCTTATTCACTGCTGGTGGAGGCGCTGGGGCAGATGCTGCTGTGGTTTGCGCCTGACGAAACCCTGGCGCTCACCGGCGCGCTGATTACCGGTCTTGGCTGTGCGCTGATCTTTCCCGCCCTCGGCGTGGAAGCGCTGAAGCGCGTGCCGCCGGCCAGTCGCGGCAGCGCCATGGGCGCCTTCGTTGCTTTTCTCGACATCGCTTATGGTATTCCGGACCGATTGCCGGTGCCATCGCCAGCCACTTCAGCTATGCCGCCGTCTATCTGTTTGGTGCGGCCTGTGCGCTGCTCGGTGCGCTGCTGGCGCTGACATCGCGCGCCGCTTCACTTCACGCTTAAGGAGTTTTCCATGTCACGTATTTTTATTTCCGGTTCATCCACCGGCCTCGGGCTGATGGCGGCTGAACTACTGGTTGAGCAGGGCCATCAGGTGGTGCTGCACGGACGCAACGCCGCGCGTGCCCGCGCTGCGCAGGAGGCGCTACCGCAGGCTGAAGCCGTGGTCAGCGGCGACGTGATAACCATCGCCGGCGCCCGCAGTGTGGCGCAGCAGGTTAATGCGCTCGGCAGATTTGATGCGGTGATCCATAACGTGGCGGTTGGCTATCGCGAGCCTTATCAGTTAACCGCAGATGGCCTGCCGCATCTGTTCGCCATCAACACGCTGGCACCCTATATTCTTACGGCGCTGATTGAACGGCCGCAGCGGCTGATTTACCTCAGCTCCGGCATGCATCATCATGCCGAAGCTAACCTGGATGATATTTTGTGGCAGCGGCGGCGCTGGCACGCTTCGCAGGCTTATGCTGAGAGTAAACTGCATGATGCCATACTGGCGTTAGCCATCGCCCGGCGCTGGCCGCAGATATACAGCAACGCGCTGGAGCCAGGCTGGGTGCCGACCAAAATGGGCGGTGCCGGGGCACCCGACGATCTTGATCAGGCGCATCGTACCCAGGTGTGGTTAGCCACCGCCGATGAGGCGCGGGTCAGCGGAGAGTACTTTTATCACCGTCAGGCGCTGGCGGCCAATCCGCAGGCGCGCAATCCACGGCTGCAGCAGCAGTTGCTGGCGATATGCGCCGATATCAGTGGTATCGCCCTGCCTGACTAAGGAAAAATCAGCTGACCGGGCACCGCAACGCATTTTTTGTCCACCGCATAGTTGGTGAATACAGACGCTGCCGTTTCGGCGCATCATGGCGGGAGCGTTTTTTCACCACCGGGATGTCCATGCATGTTGCCTGTTAAAGCTGTTTTACTCTCTTTTCTCTGTGTGGTGTTACTGTCGCTGGCGGCCAGCCTGGCGCAGGCGACGCGCAGCGGTGAGTTCACCACCGAACGCGGCGGCTGGGCAACGGCGCGCCGTGATTCGGCCGGACTGGCACCGGATCCGCAGCGCTTCGCCAGTGAGGCGATTGTGCAGGTGTATGCTGCGCCGACCTACGGCTGGAAAGGTGCGGTGGCCGTGCATCCGTGGATTATCTTTAAGCGCGCCGGAGAAACCCGCTACAACCGTTATGAGGTGATCAGCTGGGGCAGCGGCGATAAAGTGCGGCGCAACAGCAATCTGCCGGACGGCTACTGGTACGGTGCGCGTCCGCGTTTGCTGGTGTCACATCGCGGTGCGGCTGCGCAGGCGATGATCCCGCAGATTGAAGCGGCGATTCAATCCTATCCGTGGCCCAACACCTATCATGCGTGGCCGGGCCCCAACAGCAACACCTTCCTCGCTCACATTGGCCGTGAAGTGCCGGCGCTGAAGCTCGATTTGCCCGCCAATGCCATCGGTAAGGATTTCCGTTCGCTGCTGCATCCGCTTGGCCTGCCGCCATCCGGGCGCGGCGTGCAGCTGTCGCTGCTCGGCGTACTGGGCGTCACGCTGGGTGCGGAAGAGGGCGTGGAGGTGAATCTGCTGGGACTGAATCTGGGACTGGATTTCACCCCGCTGCGTCTGCGGCTGCCGTTTATCGGCGGGGTGGGGCAGGATAATTTACAGAAGGATAAGCCCTGAGACGGCGCCGCGCCGTGACAGCATCTGTTCGCGGGCGGCGCGGGCTCGCAGCCGTTAACAGACGCCGAAATCCCCGTCTTCATGATAGAGATTGACGCTGTCGGCCTTCACCTCGATCTCTTTTTTGATCGGATCGTCAACGCGGGCGCACCACAGCGTATCGCCCGCAACGCGCAACACCTGCATTTTTGGACCACCGGTTTTCGCCTGCACAAAATCATCCACGTTAAACATCACTGCTCTCCAGCTGATTAGGGATCAACGCTGATTGTAGCTGCGCTTTAGTGGCCGTGCAGCAGAAACAGCGTGGCCAGACCGAGGAAGATAAAGAAGCCGCCGGTATCAGTGATGGCGGTGATCAGCACGCTGGAGCCGACCGCCGGGTCGCGTTTGAGTTTGGTCATGATGAGCGGAATCAGCACGCCCATCAGCGCCGCCAGCAGCAAATTCAGCACCATCGCCAGCATCATCACGCCGCCCAGTTGCAGGTTGTCGTACATCAGCCAGGTCACGCCGCCCATGATGCCGCCCCAGAACAGGCCGTTAAGCAGCGCCACGCCCAGTTCGCGCGCAATCAGAAACGAAAAGTTGCCGGGTTCAACCTGATGCAGCGCCAGCGCGCGCACGATCATGGTGATGGTCTGATTGCCGGTGTTACCGCCAATGCCGGCGACAATCGGCATCAGCGTGGCCAGCGCCACCAGCTGCGAAATGGTGTCCTCAAATAGGCCAATGACGCGCGAGGCGATAAACGCCGTACACAGGTTGACGGCCAGCCAGGTCCAGCGCTTTCTCACCGCTTTGCGCACCGGTGCAAACACGTCCTCGCCCTGGCTGATGCCGCCCATCTTACGGATGTTGCTTTCGTTCTCTTCGTTCACCAGGTCAATCACATCTTCCACGGTGATACGGCCAATCAGCTTGCCTTTGGCATCGGTCACCGCAGCAGAGATCAGGTTATAGCGTTCGAAGGCGCTGGCGGCCTCTTCCGCTTTGTCATCCAGCTGGAAAGTGGTGGGGCGCGCGTTCATCACCTCGGCCACCAGCGTTTTAGGTTTGTTGAGCAGGATATCGGTCAGCGCCAGTTCACCCAGCAGCTGATTGTGTTCGTCGGTGATGAAGATTTTATCGGTGCCGTCCGGCATGCTTTTGCGCTTGCGCAGAAAGCGTTGCACCGTCGCCAGCGTCACGTCTGAGCGCACGGTCAGGATATTGAAGTCCATCACCTGGCCGACGCGATCGCGATCCAGCTCAATCACGTCCAGCAGTCGGGCGCGCAGGCTGGGATCGAGCGTGGTGAGCAGGCGGCCGGTGAGATCGCGCGGCAGATAACGCGCCAGATAGACCTGATCGTCAATATCCAGCGGCTCGATGGCGCGCAGGATTTCGCGGTCGGTCATCTCTTCCGTCAGGCTGGCCCATACGGTTTCGGAGGCCTCCACCAGCACGCGACCGCGCTGCTCGTAAGGCACCAGCCGCCACAGCGCCAGACGCTCCTCTTCCGGCAGCGCTTCGAGAATGTCCGCCAGGTCGGCCGCGTGCAGCTGCGGCAGTTCATGCTCCAGCTGCTGACGCCAGCCGGTAATTTTGCGCAGTTCGGCGGCGTTGAGGTCGACGGATTTATCCAGCAGCACATCGACTAAATCGTGCTCGCTGAGCAGAAGGTGCAGAATTCGCTGGCGGGTTTCTGATAGTTGTTGTGCGTGCGAAGCAGACATAACGCGTCCTTTGTGTCTGTAAAGTCAGGTCAAAGTGTAGCGCGTTGCGGGTAAAGTGGGCGTAACAAGCAGCATTGCCGCGGCGGACAATGTGATGGCAGAGCGACGATGACCCGCAAATTCCTTAGCGCGTCTCGCTGGTGCTCAGTGTGACCGGTTCAGGTGCGGCTTTCTTTTGCTGATGATGCTCGATGGCACCGGGGATAATGAAAATCAGACGGCCAACCAAAATAAAGAAACTGATCAGCAAAACGATGCGGGTCATGGTACCGGTTTTGGGACGTCTTCGTGCAGAGATGGCGTTATTCACGCGGGGTGGTTCCTGTCAAAGCCCGGCTGGGCGGTGGCAACATTTAGTCACAACCCGACCGGGAGGTCAACCGCTGCGTGAAAAATGAGCAGAAAAGGTTAAGATTGCCTTGATCGATATCAGCCGCCGGGCGAAGCGTGCGTCATCGACTCTGCAGGGGCGTCATTGATGACGACCGAAAGCCGCATACTTTCACCAACCGCACTAATCCGTTGTAGGGTCGCCATTGATGGCGACCGGACCATCTTGTTGCCAGACATCAGTAGCTGGCTTTCTGCGCCAGCAGGGTAGCGAAGCGATACTTAATGCGCTGACCGTGTTCATCGCGGCGATGCAGTTCACCGACCTCTTCGTTGTACTTCACGATGTGCCAGTTACGGTAATAATGGCTCAGCTCGCCCGATTTAAAGGTAAACGGGAAGTTTTGCGTGTTGGGATAATCGTCGGTGCTCATCGCCGCCACAATCAGGTTGTAACCGTACTTGCGCGTGCTGGCCTGCATATCGGCGATCAGCTGCGGAATGGTCGCCGGCTGCAGGAACATCATCACCACGGTAGAAAACACAAACTGATAATCACCGTTGAAGCGCACCTGATTCAGGTCGCACTGTTCGGTATGTATCTGCTGCAGCTGCTCTTCCGCGATGATGCTGTTAAGGCGTTCCAGGCTCTGCGGATTGTTGTCCCAGGCGGTAACAGTAAAACCGTGCTGATTAAGCAGCAGGCTGTTGCGGCCCTGGCCGCAGCCGAGGTCCAGCGCGTTACCCACTGCCAGTTTTGGCAGCGCTGCCAGCACTTCGGAGTGGGGTGGCGTCAGGCCGTATTTCTCCGCAAAATAGTTATCGGGGCGTGTTGTCATAGTGCTATTGCGGGCCTGAAGCCCGCGTTACTCCTCTTCCAGCATCAGTTTCCAGCCGGTGACGTCATTCCAGTAAGCCTGCTCCCGCTCCAGATCCAGCTGAACCAGCGTGTTCTGGCTGAGGAAACCGGCCGGGAAGGTCAGCGTCCAGTGACCATCGTCGGTGCTCAGCTTCAGCGTGTCGGGGCGCGTGGTGGCCTGACGCTGATTGTTCAGCAGGGTGCCGAGCCGCAGCAGGAAGATCATCGGCAGGAACTGTTTCTTTTTAAATAAGGTGAAACGCGGCATCTCATCCTGCTTCACCGCTTTACGGTGGAAGCGTACCAGCGTGGCCAGCAGCATCTGTTGATCCTGATTAAAGCCCGGCATATTGGAGTTCTGCAGGATGTAGGCCGAATGGCGCTGCATACCGCTGTGGTTGATGGTCAGCCCGACTTCATGCAGCAGCGCTGCCCACTTCATCAGCGCCGTCAGCTGGGGATTGGCCAGCTTCGGGTTCTGCTCCAGCCACTGGCTGTACAGCTGTTCGGTGGTTTCCAGCACGCGGCGTGCCTGGTCGCTGTCGATGGCGTAATGATTTGCCAGGCTCTGCGCGGTACGGCTGCGGATATCCTGATGACGGAAGCGGCCCTCCATCTCATACAGCACGCCTTCACGCAGCGCGCCATCCGACAGGCGCAGCTCGCGAATGGCCAGCGCGTCAAACACGCCACACAGAATCGCCAGCCCCGGTACAAACACTGCCTTGCGCTCGTCCGACAGGCCCGGCAGGCTCAGGGCAGCAAAGGATTTGTGCTTCAGCACTTCGCTCACCAGCATGTCGAGGTTTTCCGGCGTCACGCGCTTCTCTTTCTCGCCCATCGCCAGCAGCACTTCGCAGGCCGCTTTGATACTGCCGGACGCGCCCAGCGCATACTGCCAGCCCTGCAGACGGTACTGCCACGCCAGCGTTTCCAGCTTTTGCGCGGCGGCCAGCCGGGCGCGGCGGAAATTCTCCTGGCTGATCTCGCCTTTTGGGAAGTAGAGGTTGGCGAAGCTGACGCAGCCCATGCGGCGACTCTCCACCAGCTGCGGCTCAAAATCTTCGCCGATCACCAGCTCGGTTGAACCGCCGCCGATATCAATCACCAGCTTGCGGCCTTTCTCCGGCTGCGTGTGCTCAACGCCCATAAAGATCAGGCGCGCTTCTTCATTACCGGAAATCACCTCAATCGGATAAGGGATGACCTCCGCGGCGCGCTGCAGAAACTCTTCCGCGTTGGACGCGATGCGCAGCGTGTGCGTACCGACGATGGTGACGTTGGCGGCACTGAACCCCTGCAGGCGCTCGGCAAATAGCGCCAGGCAGCTCAGCCCGCGCTCCATCGCCTCTTCGCTCAGGCGATTTTGCGCATCCAGCCCGTCGGCGAGGTGCACGCGCTGTTTCAGGCGTCCCAGCACCTGCATGGCGCCATCCACCACACGGGCAATCACCATGTGGAAGCTGTTCGAGCCGAGATCGATGGCGGCGAATTCCTGCGGTTTCGGCGTACTTTTATGGGAGATTGGCATAGGCGTTATTCGGGTTGTTCCAGTTTCTTGATGTAATCGTAAATCGCCAGCTGCGAGCGCACCTTCTTGCGATTGCCGCGCGGAACATAACGGTTACTCAATTCTTTGTCTACGATGCGGGCTTTTACCGTATCACTTAACAGAATGGCAATGATATCCAGTATGCGCTGTTTCAGGCGCGGATCGAGCACCGACACCGCCACTTCGATACGATAATCGATGTTGCGCGTCATCCAGTCGGCCGACGACAGGAATACTTTTTTATCGCCGCCGCTTTCAAAAATATAGACGCGGTCGTGCTCAAGGTAGCGGTCAACGATACTGGTGATGCGAATATTTTCACTGATGCCCGGCAAATCGGGGATTAGCGAGCACATGCCGCGCACCAGCAGGTTGATCTTCACGCCGGCCGATGAGGCGGCATACAGCCGATCCACCAGACCATTGTCCACCAGGTTGTTGATTTTCAGCGTAATGCCCGAAGGATTGCCCTGCTGCGCGTTGGCAATCTCGTTATCAATCAGCTGATACAGCATGGCGCGCGAGTTTTGCGGCGACACCATCAGGTGTTCGAACGTTACCGGGCGATACGGGTTTTCGATAAAGTTAAATACGCGTCGCACTTCGTTGGTGATGCGCGCATCGGCGGTCAGCAGCGAATAGTCGGTGTAAATACGCGCGGTTTTTTCGTTGAAATTGCCGGTTCCGATGTGGGCGTAACGCACCACTTCTTCGCCCTCGCGGCGGGAGATCAGGAACAGCTTGGCGTGAATCTTCAGGCCGGGCGCTGAGAAGATCACGTGCACGCCCGCTTCGGTCAGCCGCTTCGCCCAGCGAATGTTGGCTTCTTCATCAAAGCGCGCCTGCAGCTCGACCACCACCGTGACCTTTTTACCGTTGTAGGCGGCGTGGATCATCGCATCCATAATGCGCGAATTCTTGGCCACGCGGTAAATGTTGATCTTGATGGCCAGCACGTTCGGGTCGAATGACGCCTGACGCAGCAGCTCCAGCACGTGCTCAAAGGTGTGGTACGGATAGTAAAGCAGCACATCGCGGTTGCGGATGGCATCAAAGCCGTTGCGGAAGCCATCAAAACCGATATGACGAATCTGCGGCAGCGGGCGATTTTCCAGGTTGGCTTTGCCCACGTTCGGGAAGCCGATGAAATCTTTGAAGTTATGATAACGGCCGCCCGGCACAATCGAGTCGTAGCTGGAGATCGACAGCTTATGGCGCAGCATTTCCACCATCGCATCGGGCATATCGCGCTGATAGACAAAGCGCACCGGCTCAGCGGTCAGGCGCTGTTTCAGGCTGGAGGACATCAGCTCCAGCAGGCTGGATTCCATCTCCGTGACCAGGTCGTACTCGGCGTCGCGCGTCATTTTCATTGAGTAGGCGTTCAGCGCGTCGTAATCAAAGAAGCCTTTGAAAATCTCATCAAGGCAGTAGCGCAGAATGTTATCCAGCAGAATCATTGGCTTGCGACGGCGCGGCGATTCTGCCGGCAGATTCACAAAGCGCGGCACTTTATCGGACGGGATCTCCAGCAGGGCGTAACGGATTTCTTCGCCGCGGATAATCTCCACCGCCAGATAGGTGTAGTCGTCTTTCAGGAACTCAATCAGGTCGGTGTCGTGGTTGATCAGAATGGGCGTGACGTGCTGGCGCAGCTGATGCTTAAAGTAGTAGCGCAGCCACTCCTGCTGATTGGGTGACAGCTGGCGCTCGTTGATCAGGAAAATCTGGTTGCGCGCCATCTCCAGCAGCAGATCGTTATACAGCGCATCGAACTCCTGATCCGATTTCTGTACCCGCAACTGAATCTTTTTCAGCAAATGGCGCAGGGTGGTGGGCGTCCCCTGTTCTTCGCCAATCAGAATGCGGCGCTTGAGATCGGCAAAGCGCACTTTGTAAAACTCTTCCAGGTTGTTGGAATAGATGCCGAGAAAACGCATGCGCTCAATGAGCGGATTGCTTTTATCAGCGGCTTCCTGCAGCACGCGTTCGTTAAAGGTTAACCAGCTTAGTTCTTTTTCTATATACAGCTTTTCCTGACCCATTCTGACTCCGTGATGCTGTTGCTGGACGGAATGTCCGGCGGAATAAACGCAAAATTGCGGTTCCGCTCAGTGTCCTCCACCATTATGGCGAGAGTATGGCAGCCTTGTCCAACCTCAACAGTTGTCTTATCAATCAGCTACGGGCAACATAGCGGCATAACTTCAAGGGTAACTCTGGCCTGCATGAGCATAAATCGTATTCCTGTCCACTTTAGTGACCGTCGTCGACGCGCCATCGATCAGTTCGTGCGCCGCATCGTCACGGCCTGCGGTGTGGGAATTTTACTTCTGATGCTGCTGCTGTTCTTCTGGCTGATCTGGGTGGTGATGCCGCTGTTCAGCGCGCCGGGAATGCAGCCGACGCTCAGTCAGCAGCTGTGGGACAAAGCCCCGGCGCTGGCGCTGGGCAGTGAAGGCCAGCTCGGCTGGCGCATCAGCCGCAACGAAGCGCGCTTTATTCCGCTCGACGGCCAGCCAGCGGGCGACGCGCTGGCGCTGAACGGCCAGCCGCAGGCGGCGGTGACCAGCAGCGACGGCAGCAGCGTATTGCTCAATATGCAGGGCGATCTGTTGCTGATGCAACCGCTCATCCACCGCCAGCACGGTGAATGGTATTTCCCGCTGGGCGATCGGCCGCTGCATCTGCCGCAGGGCGCGGTCAGCCAGATGGCGCTGGCAGTGCCGGGCGATCATCAGTGGCGCATCGCCGCACAAACGCCGGTCGGTATCAGCCTGCTGACCTTTGCCGGCCAGAAACGCGTCGACCAGATTGTATTGCCCGGTGAGCAGGCCGACCTGATGCGGTTGTCGCCGGACGGCTCGCTGCTGTACACCAGTGCCGGACGGCTGTTGCGGGTGTGGCAGATTACGCCGCAGGGCGCGCAGCTGCGGGAAACCCAGACGCTGACTCAGCAACCGCTCAGCCTGCAGCTGCTGGCGGGCGGGCGCAGCTTACTGATTCAGGATGCGCGTGGCATTCAGCAATGGTTTGCCATCACCGGTGACCACGGGCCACGGCTGCAGCAGATTCACACCTTCACGCACAGCGCGGGTGTGCTCGGTATCGTGCCTGAGGCGCAGCGGCGCGTTTTTGCCAGCTTTGACGCGCAGGGCGTGGTGCGCCTGTTCGCCAGCAAGCAGGCGGGCCCGATTGTCACGCGCCAGCTGGCCGCGGACCTCAGCGCGCTGGCGTTGTCTCCGCACGGCGATAGCCTGATCGTCGAACGTGCCGGACAGTGGCAGCAGTTCGCGCTGGATAATCCGTGGCCCGATTTCAGCTGGCGCAATCTGTGGCAGAAAATCTGGTATGAAAACTATCCGCAGCCGGACTGGGTATGGCAGTCCACCGCCGCTGGCGACAGCTATCAGGCTAAATTCAGCCTGATGCCGCTGGTGATCGGCACGCTGAAAGCGGCGTCGCTGGCGCTGCTGTTTGCCACGCCGCTGGCGCTGGCGGCGGCGATGTATACCGCATGGTTTATGTCGCCGGGCCTGCGCCGCTGGGTCAAGCCGGGCATTGAAATGATGGGCGCGTTGCCGAGCGTGGTGATTGGCCTGATCGCTGGCGTGTGGCTGGCGCCGCACATCAGCCGCGCGCTGCCTGGCGTGATGCTGCTGCCGCTGGTGCTGGCCGCCACGCTGCTGGTGTGCGGCGTGTTCAGTCCGCGTTTGCCTGCGCGCTGGCGGCGGCCCGGTTTTGAAGTGCTGCTGCTGATGCCGCTGCTGTTACTGGTGACGTTACTGACGCTGTGGCTGCCGACACTGTGGTGGCCGCAGATGGGCGAACAGCTGGCGCACTATGAGCAGCGTAACCTGCTGGTGGCGGCGCTGGCGATGGGCTTTGCGCTGGTGCCGCTGATCTTTACCCTGGCGGAAGATGCGCTGTTTAGCGTGCCGGTGGCGCTGGGGCAGGGCTCGCTGGCGCTGGGTGCGACACCGTGGCAAACCCTGACGCGCGTGGTGCTGCCGGGCGCGTCGGCAGGCATTTTTGCCGCGCTGATGATCGGCTTTGGTCGTGCGGTGGGCGAAACCATGATTGTGCTGATGGCCACCGGCAACACCCCGGTGAGCGAAGGCGGACTGTTTGCCGGGCTGCGCGCGCTGTCAGCCAATATCGCCATTGAAATGCCGGAAGCCGCGGCGGGCAGCGCCCATTATCGCATCCTGTTTCTCAG
Organism: Pantoea sp. Morm; assembly: GCF_016643525.1. Taxonomy (NCBI): domain Bacteria; kingdom Pseudomonadati; phylum Pseudomonadota; class Gammaproteobacteria; order Enterobacterales; family Erwiniaceae; genus Pantoea; species Pantoea sp. Morm. Next base: position 106,581 of record NZ_VOQX01000003.1, read on the forward strand.
TGCGTTGCTGCTGCTGATATTCACGCTGGCGATCAACACCGTGGCGGAACTGATTCGTCAGCGGCTGCGCCAGCGCTACAGTCAGCATGAGGGGCAGGCATGAGCGCGCTGCGTCAAAACGATCGCTGGCGCTGGCTGACTGCCGGTGCGGTTTCCGTCTGCCTGCTGGCATTTACCTTATTAATCGGCCTGCTGGGCTGGCAGGGCGTCAGGGCGTTCTGGCCGCAGCCGGTCGATCAGTATCAGTTCCAGCCGCCGCAGGGGGCACCGCTGATGGTGCTGGGTGAAACGCTGGATCGCCAGCAGCAGGGCGATCGCTGGCGCTACGTAGTGAAAACCGGCAACCGCGATTTTGCCGCGCCGGATTTCCGCGTCATCGTCAGTCAGGGCGAAGCGCAAACCCGACGCCCGGCAGAAGTGCTGGTGCTACAGCGACGCAGTGGCGGCAATGCCTACGGCTGGCTGGTGGAGCTGCGTGAGGACAACGAGGTGCTGACCGCGCGCGACCGCGATGCACTGCTGCAGCAGCGGCTGAAGCAGGTGCATGAGCAGCTGCGCCAGGCGAGCAACATCCGGCGTATCGAAATGGCGCGCCTTAACGCGCAGCTGGAGAGTCTGCAACAGCAGGCCGATGAGCAGCGGCGCGGTGGTCACTTCAGCCTGCAGGATCAGTCAGAACTGGATGCCAACAGCGCGGCGCTGCATAAACGCTTCGGCGCGCTGGCGCAGCAGCTGGCGCATCTGCAGCATGAAAGCCAGCGCGATACGCTGGTACTGCGCGACGTGCAGGGCGACGATCATCTGATTCCGCTGGCGCAGGTGGTGGCCGCCTGGTATCCAAACAGCCTGAGCCTCGGGCAGAAAATCGGGCATTTCCTCAGTCAGATCTGGCAGTTTGTCAGTGACTCGCCCACCTCGGGCGGCAGTGAAAATGGCGCGCTGCCGGCGATTTTCGGCACCGTTTTGATGGTGCTGCTGATGTCGGTGATTGTCATGCCGCTGGGCGTGGTGGCCGCCGTCTGGCTGCATGAATACGCCGGGCGTAACGCGCTCACCCGGCTGGTGCGCATTGCGGTGGTGAATCTGGCTGGCGTGCCGTCGATTGTGTATGGCGTGTTTGGCCTCGGCTTTTTTGTCTGGCTGATTGGCGGCACCCTCGATCAGCTGTTCTTCTCCCGCTCGCTGCCCAATCCTACCTTCGGCACGCCTGGCCTGCTGTGGGCGGCGCTGACGCTGGCGCTGCTGACGCTGCCGGTAGTGATTGTCGCCACCGAAGAGGGGCTGTCGCGTATTCCGGACAATCTGCGTCAGGGCTCGCTGGCGCTGGGCGCAACCCAGGCGGAAACCCTGTGGCGCGTGGTGCTGCCGCTGGCGGTACCGGCGATGCTCACCGGCCTGATTCTGGCGGTGGCGCGCGCCGCCGGCGAAACCGCACCGCTGATGCTGGTGGGCGTGGTCAAAATGGTGCCAGAGCTGCCGGTCGATGCGGTGTTTCCTTACCTGCATCTTGACCGTAAATTTATGCATCTCGGTTTTCAGATTTACGATCTGGCCTTCCAGAGCCCGAACATCGACGCCGATCGACCGCTGGTGTATGCCACGGCACTGCTGCTGGTGGCGATCATTCTGTCGCTTAACCTGCTGGCGATGGTGCTGCGCCATCGGCTGCGCGAGCGCTACCGGCTTATGACGCACTAATAAGGTTTACACATGACGCCCGATTACGCTATTGCGCTCACCGTTAACCAGCTGTCGCTGTGGTACGGCGAACGCCAGGCGCTGAATAACATTGATTTGCAGATCCCGAAGCATCGCATCACGGCGCTGATTGGGCCCTCCGGCTGCGGTAAATCGACGCTGCTGCGCTGCTTCAATCGCATGAACGACGTCATTGATGGCTGCCGCATCGAAGGAGAGATTCTGCTCGATAGCCACGCGGTGATGCAGGCGAACCAGGATCTGCCGGCGCTGCGGCGGCGCATCGGCATGGTGTTCCAGCGCCCGAATCCGTTCCCCAAGTCGATCTATGAGAATGTGGTTTACGGTCTGCGCTTGCAGGGCGTGCGCGATCGTCGCGTGCTGAATGAGGCCTGCGAGCGCGCGCTGCGGGCGGCGGCGCTGTGGGGGGAAGTGAAAGATCAGCTGGGGCAGAATGCGCTGACGCTGTCGAGCGGTCAGCAGCAGCGTCTGGTGATTGCGCGCGCCATCGCCATCGAGCCGGAAGTGCTGCTGCTGGATGAACCCACCTCGGCGCTGGATCCGATCTCGACGCTGGTGATTGAAGAGTTGATGACCACGCTGAAGCAGCATTTCACGCTGGTGCTGGTGACGCACAACATGCAGCAGGCAGCGCGCGTATCCGATTACACCGCGTTTATGCATAACGGGCAGCTGGTGGAGTTTGATGAAACCGACCGGATTTTCACCGCACCGCAGGCGCGGCGTACCGAGGATTATATTACCGGCCGGTTTGGGTAAGTATTGTTAGGTTAGCGCGCAGAATCGCGCCGCTACGAAATGTGCAATAAATCAGGCAGTAATAAAACCCGGCACAGCCCCGTAGCGGCGCAATTTATTGCGCAATTCCTGCAAGCGCACGGCGCCAAGGTCAATCAATCGTGCGCATAACCTTCCGGCGGCAACGGTTCACCATCTAACCACGCTTTGCCCGCGCGCATCTGCAAGCGTCCTTCGACAAACCAGCTGATCACCAGCGGATAAATCGCGTGCTCCTGATGCTGCACGCGGGCGCTGATCTCAGCTTCGTCATCGTCAGCAAATACCGGCACGCGCGCCTGCAGAATGATCGGTCCACCGTCCAGCTCGTCAGTCACAAAATGCACCGACGTCCCGTGTTCCGCGTCCCCGTTCGCCAGCGCCTGGCGATGCGTATGCAAACCGGGATATTTCGGCAGCAGCGACGGATGAATATTCAGCAGACGATCGTGATAGTGCGCGACAAACGCCGGGCTCAGAATGCGCATATAACCGGCCAGCACCACCAGATCCGGCGCATAAGCGTCGATCTGCTGCATCAGCTGGCGGTCAAAGGCGTCGCGATCGGGGAAATCCTGCGCGGACAGCGCGTGAGCAGGCACGCTGGCCTGCTGCGCACGCGTCAGACCATAGGCCGAGGCTTTATTACTGAAAACGGCAGCCACGCTGCCGTTGATACGCCCGCTCTCGCAGGCGTCGAGGATGGACTGAAGATTGCTGCCGTTACCGGAGATCAGTACAACCAGTTTCTTCATGGGTTAATAACCACACGCTCTTCGGCATCAGACGCGTTAATCACGCCAATTTTCCACGCCTGCTCGCCAGCCGCGGTCATCAGCTGTACCGCTTTGTCGGCATCGGCCGGGCTCAGCGCAATCACCATGCCCACGCCGCAGTTAAAGGTGCGGTACATCTCGTGACGGCTGACGTTACCGGCCTGCTGCAGCCAGCTGAATACCGCCGGCCACTGCCAGCTTTTCTCGTCAATCACCGCCTGGGTGTTATCCGGCAGTACGCGCGGAATGTTTTCCCAGAAGCCGCCGCCGGTCAGGTGAGCAATGGCATGCACGTCCACCTGCTCAATCAGGCTGAGGATATTTTTCACGTAGATGCGGGTCGGCGCCAGCAGGTGATCGGCCAGCGGTTTGCCTTCCAGCTGTTTAGTGGTGGGATCGGTCTGGCTGACTTCAAGAATTTTACGCACCAGCGAGTAGCCGTTAGAGTGCGGACCGCTTGAGCCCAGCGCGATCAGCACGTCGCCATCCTGCACTTTGCTGCCGTCGATGATCTCGGACTTTTCCACCACGCCGACGCAGAAACCGGCCACGTCGTAATCTTCGCCGTGATACATGCCCGGCATCTCAGCGGTTTCACCGCCGACCAGCGCACAGCCCGACTGCAGACAGCCTTCGGCGATACCGGTGATCACCGCGGAAGCGGTATCCACATCCAGCTTACCGGTGGCGTAATAGTCGAGGAAGAACAGCGGCTCCGCGCCCTGTACCACCAGATCGTTCACGCACATCGCGACCAGATCGATGCCGATGCTGTCGTGGCGTTTGAGATCCATCGCCAGACGCAGCTTGGTGCCGACGCCATCAGTTCCGGAGACCAGCACCGGCTCGCGGTATTTCTGCGGCAGCGCACACAGCGCGCCAAAGCCACCCAGTCCACCCATCACTTCCGGGCGGCGGGTTTTCTTTACTACGCCTTTAATACGGTCAACCAGATCGTTACCAGCATCAATATCAACACCGGCGTCTTTGTAGCTGAGAGAGGTTTTGTCGGTCACTGCGGAATCCCCACGCGATTGCGGTTGGTGGCAAAAATTAAGCGCGGCAATTCTACCAGCGCAGGCAAACGTTTGCGAGTCCCATCTCAGGGCACCTTTGCAGCGTGCTGATTTTTCGCTAATCCTTATTCTCAGGCGATTTGTGCACGTTACCTGACCAATCACCGGTGGCGCGGCGGTAAAAAGGCGGTATAATCCGGCGATTTTTTTTTAGCTCAACTCAATTCCGGGAGAATAATCATGAAGATCGTGGAAGTCAGACACCCGCTGGTCAAACATAAACTGGGCCTGATGCGTGAGCATGATATCAGCACCAAGCGCTTCCGCGAGCTGGCCTCGGAAGTGGGCAGCTTACTGACCTATGAAGCCACCGCCGATCTCGAAACCGAGCGCGTGACCATTGAAGGCTGGAACGGTCCGGTCGACGTCGATCAAATCAAAGGCAAAAAAATTACCGTCGTCCCGATTCTGCGTGCTGGCCTTGGCATGATGGAAGGTGTGCTGGAACACGTACCGAGCGCGCGCATCAGCGTGGTGGGCGTTTACCGTGACGAAGAGACGCTGGAGCCGGTGCCTTACTTCCAGAAGCTGGTGTCAAACATCGAAGAGCGTATGGCGCTGGTGGTTGACCCGATGCTGGCGACCGGCGGCTCGATGATCGCCACCATCGATCTGCTGAAGAAAGCCGGCTGCAACAGCATTAAAGTGCTGGTGCTGGTGGCCGCGCCGGAAGGCATTGCCGCGCTGGAGAAAGCGCATCCGGACGTTGAGCTGTACACCGCGTCAATCGATCAGGGCCTGAACGAGAAGGGGTACATTATCCCGGGCCTCGGCGATGCCGGCGACAAGATTTTCGGAACCAAATAAATAAACCAGCCGGCCAGAGAGTCGGCTTTTTTTTGGCAAAAATACCGTTCAGTCAGACACCGTATCGACAGGATGCACATTTTGTAGCGGCGCGATTTATCGCGCTGATGCCGGGCAAGCTATGGCGCCCGTCCGGACAAGGCGCAATGAATTGCGCCACTACGATAAGGTGCGGTGTTGACGAACGAGCATAAAAATAAACGTATAGGGGATAAATGATGACTCGCAGAGCCATAGGCGTTAGCGAACGCCCGCCACTGTTGCAAACCATTCCGCTCAGCCTGCAGCACCTGTTCGCCATGTTCGGCGCCACCGTGCTGGTGCCGATTCTGTTCCACATCAACCCGGCTACCGTGCTGTTGTTCAACGGCGTCGGCACGCTGCTGTATCTGTTTATCTGTAAAGGCAAAATTCCTGCCTATCTTGGCTCCAGCTTTGCCTTTATCTCGCCGGTGTTGCTGCTGCTGCCGCTCGGTTATGAAGTGGCGCTCGGCGGCTTTATCCTGTGCGGCGCGCTGTTCTGCATTGTGGCGCTGATTGTGAAGAAGGCCGGCACCGGCTGGCTCGATGTCATGTTCCCACCGGCGGCGATGGGTGCCATCGTGGCGGTTATCGGTCTCGAACTGGCTGGCGTAGCGGCGAATATGGCCGGGCTGCTGCCCGCTGACGGCACCACAGCGGACAGTAAAACCATCATTATTTCGCTGGTGACGCTGGCGGTGACGGTGTTTGGCTCGGTGCTATTCCGTGGTTTCTTCGCCATTATCCCAATCCTGATTGGCGTGCTGGTTGGTTACGCGCTGTCGTCGGCCATGGGTATCGTTGACTGGAGCGCAGTGGAAAACGCGCCATGGTTTGCGCTGCCGACCTTCTACACGCCGCGCTTTGAGTGGGCCGCGATGCTGACCATCCTGCCCGCAGCGCTTGTGGTGATTGCCGAGCACGTGGGCCATTTAGTGGTGACCGCCAACATCGTGAAGAAGGACCTGATTCGCGATCCGGGTCTGCATCGCTCGATGTTCGCCAACGGCCTGTCGACCATGATCTCCGGCTTCTTTGGTTCCACGCCGAATACCACCTATGGTGAAAACATTGGCGTCATGGCGATCACCCGCGTTTACAGCACCTGGGTGATCGGCGGTGCGGCGATCTTCGCCATTCTGCTCTCCTGCGTCGGTAAACTGGCGGCCGCGATTCAGGCGATTCCGGTACCGGTGATGGGCGGGGTGTCGCTGCTGCTGTATGGCGTGATCGGCGCTTCCGGTATTCGCGTGCTGATTGAATCCAAAGTCGACTACAACAAAGCGCAGAATTTGATCCTCACCTCGGTGATCCTGATCATTGGCGTCAGCGGCGCGAAGGTGCACGTGGGCGCCGCCGAGCTGAAGGGCATGGCGCTGGCCACCATCGTCGGCGTTGGCCTGGCGCTGATTTTCCGCCTAATCAGTCTGTTACGTCCGGAAGAGGTGGTGCTGGACGCGGAAGAAAAACGCGAGCTTTAAAGGATCCTGCGGGCAGGGAAGCCCGGTTCATCTCTGCGGAGGATCGTGATAAACTTGCCCGGTTTTCTGCCCGCTCATCCGTTGAGGTACTTCTGAACACGCCGGCACAGCTTTCACTGCCACTCTATCTACCCGATGATGAAACCTTTGCCAGTTTCTGGCCGGGGGAAAATCCGTCACTGCTGGCGGCGCTGCAGGGCGCGCTGGCGCAACAGCACGGCAGCTATCTCTACTTCTGGTCGCGCGAAGGCGGCGGCCGCAGCCATTTGCTGCACGCAGCCTGCGCCGAAATGTCCGCGCGCGGCGAAGCGGTGGGTTACGTGCCGCTCGATAAGCGCACCTGGTTCGTGCCGGAAGTGCTGGAAGGCATGGAGAATCTGGCGCTGGTGTGCATTGATAATATTGAGTGCATCGCCGGCGAAGCCGAGTGGGAGATGGCGATCTTCGATCTCTACAACCGCATTCTGGAAACCGGCAAAACCCGCCTGCTGATCACCGGCGATCGCCCTCCGCGTCAGCTCAATCTGGGCCTGCCGGATCTGGCGTCACGTCTCGACTGGGGACAAATTTACCGCTTACAGCCGCTGTCCGACGAGGACAAACTGCAGGCGATGCAGCTGCGTGCCGGCCTGCGCGGCTTTGAGTTGCCGGAAGATGTTGGGCGTTTCCTGCTGAAACGCCTCGACCGCGAAATGCGCACGCTGTTTGACACGCTTGATCGTCTCGATCGCGCCTCGATCAGCGCACAGCGCAAGCTGACCATTCCCTTCGTGAAAGAGGCGCTGGGGCTTTAGAGTATCTCCAGCACCGCTTCTGGCGGACGACCAATGCGTGCGCGGTCGCCCTGAATCACAATCGGCCGCTCGATCAGTTTTGGATGCTCCACCATCGCCTGTAACAGCTGTTGTTCGCTGAGATCGTTACTGGCCAACCCCAGCGTTTTATAGATTTCCTCGCCACGACGCATCAGCTCGCGCGCGCTGTGCATGCCCAGCTGTTGCAGCAGCGTTTTCAGCGTATCGATGTCCGGCGGCGTATCGAGATACAGCACCACCTGCGGTTCAATGCCCTGTTGCTGCAGTAGCGCGAGGGTTTCGCGGCTCTTGCTGCAGCGCGGATTGTGATAAATACGGACCATGTTTTTTTATCCTGCGTAATCCATTGTTGCCAGGTGCGCATGAATGCGCACCCTACGAATAAATGCTGGTGCGCAAGAATGCCACCCTACGAATAACTGTTGGTGCGCATGAATATGCACCCTGCAAATCGATGAAATGGTTTATCTGTCGACCGTAGGGTGCGCATTGATGCGCACCGAAATCCTGCCAGCCATCCACCCGCGTAACCGGCTATTTACCCTTTTGCATACTGCTTAAAACGCCGCTGTAACTCGCGGAACTGGTCGATACGCGCATCGTAACGCGCCTGCTTCAGGCTGCCGAGCGGTACCTGGGCGCTGGCGCTACTCAGAGTGGTGATGGCCTGATCGAGCTGGCCGTTCAGCGCCAGACTTTCAGCCCGTGCCGAAAGCTCCTCATCGCGCAGCCCCTGCGCGGCTGAAGCCTGCGCCAGTAAATCCCATGCGTTTAGATCGTCAGGGTGCGCAAAGGTGTAGCGGTTAAGGATGCGGCTGGCGTTGGCCGGCTGCTTCGCCTCGACGTAGGCGTTCGCCAGATTAAGCTGCAGCACCGGGCTGGTCTGGCTGCCGCGGGCGGCGTTCAGCATACTGATGGCCTGCTGCGGCTGGTTCAGACCGATGTCGATATCGGTCATGATATCAAGGAACCATAGGTTATCCGGCTGCTTCGCCAGCAGCGGCGCGATGATCTTTTTCGCGTTGGCAAAATCTTTCGCCTGCAGGAACTGCACCGCTTTGCCGTACTGCGCCGCCTGCTGTTCCCGCGTGTTGCCTTTGGCGTACTCATTCAGCAAATCGTCAGTCAACTGATTGCGGCCGGTGGCGTACATACCCAGCGCGCGCACCTTCGCCATATAGAAATCCTGCGACGACTGCACCACCACCGGGCGCATCTGGTTGGCGCGGTTACGCGCGTCGGCCAGGCGGCTATCGGGCAGCGGGTGCGTCAGCAGAATTTCCGGTGGTTTTGACGAGAAGCGGCTTTGATCGGCCAGCTTTTGCAGAAACGCGGGCATCGCCTGCGGATCGAAACCGGCGCGCTGCAGCACCTGAATGCCGATGCGATCTGCTTCCTGTTCGTTGCCCTGGGTGAAACTGATGATGCCCTGCTGCGTACCGGCCAGCGTACCGGTCAGTGCCGCCATCCCGGCCTGCGGGCTGGCCAGCGCCAGCAGGATTGAACCCAGCGCGCCGACCCAGGTGAGCGGGGCGCTGCGCTTTTGCTCTTCCATGGCGCGCGCCAGATGGCGCTGCGTCACGTGCGAAATTTCGTGCGCCATCACTGACGCCAGCTGACTTTCGTTATCGGTATAGCGGAACAGCGACGAGTGCAGCACCACATTGCCGCCAAAGAAGGCGAAAGCGTTGAGCTCGTCATTCTGAATCAGGAAAAAGTGAAACGGCGTGCGCACTGAATGGGCGTGTGCCACCAGCCGCTGGCCGAGTTCATTGATGTACTGATTAAGCAGCGGATCGTTGATCAGTGGCGCGCTGGCGCGCAGCTGGCGCACGTAGAAGTCGCCAATCTGCAGCTCCTGATTAATGGAAAGCGTGGAGCCTGCCGTGGTGCCCATGTCGGGCAAATTGTCGCTCAGATCGGCGCGGACACCGACCGCAGGGGTGAGCAGCAGCGCAGGAATAAGGGCCGCCAGCACTGATTTTTTCAACCGGTTAAACATGCCTTGATCCTGTAAAAGTCTCCTGCCATTGGACAGGAAAGTCATGCCAATGTTCTGTGGCGGCGTTTCCTTTTCTGCCGCGGCTCTATCTTAACCACAGTGAGGATACAAGCAAATGCCGCCGTCACATTGACGTGATGGCAAAGAATGGCTGACTGACGCGAAATTTGTAGCAAAAAATTGAATAGCGAAAAGGCAAAATAAAACGGCGCAGCGCACTGATGAAATTAAAGTTACGTAAAGTTGCTCAAAATAATTGAATCTGGCATGGTTTTTTCCAGGTTTACTCTGAAAAACACGCCTGAAATCCTCCGGTTGGCTCGCTTTATCCATCAGTGATTTTTATCGTGCTGCTCTGGCCGTGCATCACCAGCCCAGAAATGAATGGTCAGGTTTTGCTCACTGGTCAACTGGCGGCGCGCGATGACAGTATTAACCCGCACGATGAGGCGCTGTCATCTGCCATGCATCCCTCTGCCTGGTGACTGCCGGTTTTTCCGGCCAGCTATTTTTCAACTCGCCCGCACCGCTCAATTAACAGCCTTATTCAATCAGCAAGCGCGATGATTTCTGCTGGCAGCCAAACGCCGGACAGCCCGCCAGTACAGGCGTTTTGCCCGCCGCGCGCTGTGGTATAGATAAAGCACTTTTTCAAACGGACTGTGAATTAACGCGCAGTGCATGCCGGAGAGTTTCTATGCGTTCTGTTGTTTCCTATGCCCTGATTGCCATCGTGGGTGGGATGGTCGGTGCCGCCGTAATCAAAAGCGATGACCTGTATCAGCGCATCGCGGGCCATTTTTCCGCCGAACCTGCCGATCCGGACGGGTTCTGGAGCACGCCGGCGGTCGCGGGCTACGGCAAAATTCATTATGAAGCCGACGCCGCGTTTAAACCGGCGGTGGGGCTGAGCAACAAAGTGGTATTCCAGCTGACCCGCAATGAAGGCGATATCAAACGACCTAACCTCGGGCTGGAGCGCGTGGCGCGTGTGGTCAATCTGTACATCGCCGCTGGCGTACCGGCCGAACAGCTGCAGTTTGTGGTGTCGATGACCGGCGATGCCACGCCCGCCACGCTGGATAACGCGCATTTTAAGCAGTTTTACGGCGTCGATAACCCCAACCTCGCGCTGATTGGCGCGCTGAACAAGCTGGGCGTCAAAGTCTCGGTGTGCGATCAGTCGGTGGCGTTCCATCACTATCCGCGCGACTGGATCGACCGGTCGGTGATTCATGCATTATCCAGCCCGACCACGGTGTCGACGCTGGAAAATCAGGGCTATGCCTTTTTACAGATGTAATCGCGTCTTTGGTTAAGGAGAAGTGTCATGCGTCCAGCATCCTATATTGTTATCGCCGCGCTGGCGGGCTTTGTCGGCGGAAATGTGCTGCAGCTGCCGGAACTGGTGGATAAAGTCAGCGGTAAATTCGCTGACCAGAAAACCGAACCGGCGGATTTCTGGAGCACGCCGGCGATTGCCGGTTACGGTAAAATTCACTTTGTTAACACGCCGGATTACAACCCGGCCAACACGCCCGGGCTGAGCAATAAGATTGTGTTTCAGATCAACCGCAGTGAAGGGGATATCCATCAGCCAAACCTCGGCCTTGAGCGCGTGGCACGCGTCACCAACCTCTATTACGCGGCCGGCGTGCCGCTGAATCAGCTCAACTTTGTGGTGTCGATCAACAGCGATGCGGTGCCGGCCGCGCTCAATAACGATCAATTCCGTAAAGCGTACGGCAGCGATAACCCTAACCTGAAGCTGATTGATGAGCTGAAGAAAGCCGGGGTGAAAGTGACCATTTGCGACCAGTCAGTGGCCTTCCATCAGCTGGAGCGCGACTGGATTGACACCCGCGTCACGCATACGCTCTCCAGCGGCACCACCGTCGCGTCGCTGCAAAATGAAGGGTACGCCTTCCTGATGCTGTAATCCTGCCGACAGCAGTGCAGGCTGCTGTCATCTTTTCGTCATCCCTTCGCGATGTCACTGTCACAGTTCGTCGTTAGTTTAGGCGCCAATGAGATCGATCTCATCGGCACTTTACGAGGCGAACATGTCCGACTTACTCACGGTGGCAAAGCTGGCAGGCGTTTCACGCGCCACGGCCGCGCGCGCCTTTTCCGATCCCCATCTGCTGCGGCGCGACACGCTGGAGAGAGTGCTGGCGGCGTCGGAGCAGCTCGGCTTTCGTCCTAACCACATCGCGCGCCAGCTGCGCACGCAGCACTCCACCACCTTCGGCGTGCTGCTGCCCTCGCTGCTTAACCCGATCTTCTCCTGCCAGCTGCAGGCGATGGAGCGCCAGGCGCGCGACGCCGGCTATGGCCTGCTGGTGGCCACCAGCGATTACCAGCCCGAGCGCGAAGCCGCCATCGTTGAACATATGCTGCGCCAGCGCGTGGCGGGCCTGGTCCTGACGGTGGCCGACGCGGATAACAGCGCGGTGCTCAGCACGCTGCAGGCGGCTGGCCTGCCGTTTGTGCTGGCGCATAACGTGCCGCAGCACAGCCACTGGCCGGCGGTGTGCGTGGATAACCGCCAGGCGATGCGCGAAGCCACCGCACAGCTGCTGGCGCTTGGTCATCGCCGCATTGCCATGGTCGCCGGACCGATGCTGCAGTCAGACCGTGCGCGCCTGCGCTATCAGGGCTATTGCGATGCCATGCAGCACGCGGGCCTGACGGCGCTGCCGGTGATTGAGATGGCCAGCCACACCCAATCCGACTTTACGCTGCTGGCCCCGATGCTCGGCGGTGCCACCCCGCTCAGCGCCGTAATCTGCACTAACGACCTGCTGGCCATCAGCCTGATTGGCGCGGCGGCGCGCGCGGGCGTGCCTGTGCCACAGCAGCTGGCGGTGATGGGCTTTGACGGGATTGCGATGGGGGCACAAATGGCCCCGTCGCTGGCCAGCGTAGCGCAGCCCGCCGAACGGCTCGGCGCCTGCGCCATCGATATGTTGTTGCATAACGTCAGCCGCGGCACCCGCGTGCTGCCACATCAGTTGCGGAGCGGTGAGAGTGTCGCTGCCCCCGCGTTTATTGCCACCACCAGGGAACCTCATGATGCTGCATAAAAAAGTAAAAATTTACGCCGGTGCCATCGCGCTCAGCGCCAGCGCGTTGTTTACCAGCCTGACGCAGGCGGCGGAAACCGCCATCTGTTACAACTGTCCGCCCGAGTGGGCCGACTGGGGCACTCAGCTCAAAGCGATTGCCAGAGACACCGGCATTCAGGTGCCGCAGGACAACAAAAACTCCGGCCAGGCGCTGGCGCAGCTGGTGGCTGAGCAGGGCAATCCGGTGGCCGACGTGGTCTATTACGGCGTCAGCTTCGGCATTCAGGCCGACAGCGCCGGCGTGGTCGCCAGTTACAAACCGGCGCACTGGGATGACATTCCTGCCGGCATGAAAGACAGCAACGGCAAATGGGTGGCGCTGCACTCGGGCACCATGGGCTTTATGGTCAATGTCGATGCGCTCGGCGGCGCGCCGGTGCCGCAATCCTGGGACGACCTGCTGAAGCCGGAATACAAAGGCATGATTGGCTATCTCGACCCGGCCAGCGCCTTTGTTGGTTACGTGGCGGCGGTGGCAGTCAATCAGGCGAAGGGCGGCAACATGCAGGACTTCACGCCGGCGCTGAACTGGTTCAAAAAGCTGCAGGCGAATCAGCCTATCGTGCCTAAGCAGACCGCGTATGCACGCCTGATTTCCGGCGAGATCCCGATTCTGCTCGACTATGACTTCAATGCTTACCGCGCCCGCTACAAAGATCACGCTAACGTCGCCTTTGTTATTCCCAAAGAGGGCACGGTAACGGTGCCGTACGTCATCAGCCTGGTGAAGAATGCACCGCACGCGGCGAACGGCAAAAAAGTGATCGACTATGTGCTGTCGGACAAAGGGCAGGCCATCTGGGCCAGCGCGTTCCTGCGCCCGGTGCGCACAGGCGCCATGAGCGCAGAAGCGAAGAAATATTTCCTGCCGGACAGCGACTATGCGCGTGCGCACACTGTTGACTATCAGCAGATGGCGGCAGCGCAGAAAGCTTTCTCGGCGCGCTATCTGAGTGAGATTCGCTGATGGCGATGACCGATACCCTGGCGGCTTCGTGCCGCCGGACACCGCGCCTGGCCGGCAGCCGCTGGCTATGGCTGACGCTGCCGGCGCTGCTGTTCTTCTGCGCCTTCTGGCTGCTGCCGTTTGTCCGGCTGCTGCAGATGGCAATGCAGGACGACCGCAGCACCCGGCACAGCGGCTACTGGACGGTACTGACGCAGCCACACTATCTGCTCAGCCTGCTGAATACCGTGCTGCTGTCGCTCGCCGTCACGCTGGTGACGCTGGCCATCGCCGCGACAGTCGGCTGCTTTCTGGCACGCCAGCGCTTCAGCGGACGCAGCACGCTGCTGGCGCTGCTGACGTTTCCGCTGGCCTTTCCGGGCGTGGTGGTGGGATTTCTGGTGGTGATGCTGGCGGGCCGTCAGGGACTGCTGGCGCAAATCAGCCTGGCGCTGTTTCACGAGCGCTGGATGCTGGCCTATTCGTTTACCGGCCTGTTTATTGGCTATCTCTATTTTTCACTGCCGCGCGCCATCATCACGCTGGTGGCGGCGAGTGAAAAACTCGACCGTTCTCTCGAAGAGGCGGCGCGTTCGCTGGGCGCCAGTCAGTGGCGCATCACCTGGGATGTGATTGTGCCGGGGCTGCAGCCGGCGCTGCTCTCCACCGGCGCGCTCTGTTTTGCCACCAGCATGGGTGCCTTCGGTACTGCGTTTACCCTGGGCACCGATCTGGCGGTGCTGCCGCTGACCATTTACGGCGAATTCACCAACTACGCCAATTTCGCCACCGCCGCCGCGCTGTCGGTGGTGATGGGCGGCGTCGCCTGGCTGGCACTGATGCTGGCGCGCCGACTGGCTCACCAGGAGGTGACATGAGACGTCGCGGCCTGTTCAGCCTGCAACTGCTGGTCACCGTGCTCACCGCGCTGTTCATGATCGTGCCGGTGGTGCTGTCGATGCTGGCCGGCGTGACCAACAACTACTTTACCGGCCTGCGCAGCGGCCTGACGCTGAAGTGGGTGACCCAGGTATGGCAGCTTTACGCCGACACCTTCTGGCTGTCACTGCTGATTGCGCTGGCCTGCCTGCTGATTACGCTGCTGATCGGCGTGCCGGCAGCATGGGGGCTGTTAAAAGCGCCGCGGCGCTGGGCGGCGCGCATCGAAGAGTGCCTGATGCTGCCGGTCGCGCTGCCGGGCCTCGCCACCGCGCTGGGCATCATCCTGCTGTACGGTCAGTTCTCCGGCCTGCGCGATAGCTGGCTGTTCATTCTCATCGGTCACGTGCTGTTTACCTTGCCGTTTATGCTGCGCCCGGTGCTGGCAGTGATGCAGGCGGTGGAGATGCCGCGGCTGGAAGAGGCGGCGGCCAGTCTGGGTGCCAGCCTGTGGCAGCGCTTTTTTACCGTGGTGGTGCCCAACTGTCGCAACGGCATTTTCGCCGGGGCGTTTATGGTGATCACCCTGTCGGTGGGTGAGTTCAACATCACCTGGATGCTGCATACGCCGCTGACAAAAACGCTGCCGGTGGGGCTGGCAGACAGCTATGCCTCAATGCGACTGGAAGTGGGATCGGCCTACACGCTGATCTTTATTCTGCTGATTCTGCCGCTGCTGCTGATGCTCAACGCGGTCAATCACTGGCTCAACCGTACGCTCACGCGTGCTAATAAGGAGGCGGCATGAACCCTGCGGCCGTAACCGTTACGCTGCGCCACTGTGCGCGGCACTTTAATCACCAGCTGGCGCTGCAGCCGCTCGATCTGACGGTGCAGCCTGGCGAAACCCTGGTGCTGCTCGGTCCGTCCGGCTGTGGCAAAACCACCACGCTGCGCATCATCAGTGGCCTGGAGCGCTGTGACGACGGCGGCGAAGTGTGGTTTGACGATCGTAACGTGACAGCGCTGCCGATCGAGAAACGCAACGTGGGCATGGTGTTCCAGAACTACGCGCTGTTTCCCCATCTCAACGTGGCGCAGAACGTCGCTTACGGCCTGAAAGTGCAGGGCGTGGCGCGCGCCGAACGCGACGCGCGCGTGCAGGAGATGCTGGCCCTGGTGGATCTCAGCGCGCTGGCGCAGCGCAGCATCGACAAGCTGTCGGGCGGTCAAAAGCAGCGCGTAGCGCTGGCGCGTGCGCTGGCGGCGCGTCCGAAGGTGCTGCTGTTTGATGAGCCGCTGGCGGCGCTCGATGCGCGCCTGCGCGACCGGCTGCGGCTGGAGATTGGCGCGCTGCTGAAACAGCTGGCGATCACCGCCGTCTACGTCACGCACGATCAGCAGGAAGCGATGGCGCTGGGCGATCGCATTGCGGTGATGGAGCAGGGGCGTCTGGTGCAGATCGATACGCCGCAAAATATTTACCAGCGCCCGGCGTCACAGTTTGTGGCGGATTTTGTCGGCGCGATTAACTGTGTCGGGGTCGATGCGCGTGGCAATCCGCAGCATTTCTGCCGCCCGGAGGATGTGCTGCTGGCGGCGGACCAGCGCTACGCACGCCCTGGTTTTATCCTCGGCACCACCTTTCTCGGCGCTGCGCAGCGGCTGAGTATTGATATCGGGCTGGCGGCGCCGATCCAGGTTGATCGCCACGCGCGCGAAGCCTGGCACGCCGGCCAGCCGGTAAGCTGGACGCTGGCGCAGGATGCCGCGCTGCACTTTTCTGCCTGATAAGGAGCTGTTGTGACTGACGCAATAACGCTGATTGCGCAAATCAGCGATTTACACATCAAGGCCCATGGCCGTCTCTCCTATAAAAAAGTGGATACGCATGCTGCGCTGCTGCGGGTGATCGACACGCTGAATCAGCTGGTGCCGCGACCGGATACGGTGGTGATTACCGGCGACCTGGTGGATTTTGGCACTGCGGAAGAGTACCAGACGCTGCGCGAGGCGCTGCGCCATCTGCAGCTGCCGTTCCTGCTGATGCCGGGCAATCACGACGATCGCCAGCAGCTGCGCGCCGCGTTTCCGGAGCATCACTACCTGCAGCACGGCGAAACGCTCAACTGGCAGATGCGTGTGAATCATCTGCAGCTGCTGGCGCTCGACTCCAGCGTACCGCATCAGCCGTGGGGCTACGTCGATGACGCACAGCTGCAATGGCTGGCAGAGCAGCTGGCGCGTGAGCCTGATTTGCCGACGCTGGTGCTGCTGCATCATCCGCCGTTCCTGAGCGGCATTGGCCATATGGATCGGCAGCCGCTGCGCAATCCGGCGGCGCTGGCTGCCATCGTTGGTCAGCATCCCCAGGTGGAACGGGTGTTGAGCGGCCACCTGCACCGCTCGGTGCAGGCGCGTTTTGCCGGCACGCTGGCCTGCGTGGCGCCCGGTGTGTCGCATCAGGTGGCACTGGATTTGCGTGACCACGGTCCGGCGAACTTTGTGCTGGAACCGCCCGGTTTTCTGCTGCATCGCTGGCAGCCGCAGCAGGGGATGACTACGCATCTGTGCGCAATCGGCGATTATCCTGGACCGTGGCCGTTTTACGATGCGCAGGGTTTAATTGATTAGCACCAGAAATAGCACAATAAAAAAGCGTTCCTGAGGGTCTGCGTCGTAGTCAATTTGGCTCAGAGGTGTACAATTGTCTGTTACCTCACCAGGGTAAACACCTCCAATTATAACAAGATAGTCAGGCACGCTAACTTATGAAGCTACTCACCAGGGCGGTTGCGCCATGTTAACGCGCATCCGGCCAAAAACTGATCTGCGCACGCTGATTGCGCTGCTGGCGATCACCAGTATCGTCATCACACTGGCTAATACGCTGTACGCCACCTGGCGCGTACAGCGCATGGTGCTGATCGAAAGCACCCTCGAAGCCAATCGCGCTTACGCCACCAAGCTGGCGGCCACCACCGAAGTGTTTTTCCAGCTGGCGCAGTCGCAGCTGCACTACAGCGCCAATCAACTGGGTAAAGATTTCGACAATCCCGAACTGCAGCAGCAGGAAGTGAACCGACTGCGCGAGCAGACCAGCAGCTTTAACTCGGTGGCGATTGTCGACAGCAACGGCGTGATTAAAGCCATTTCGCCGGAATCGCTGATGCTGAAAGGCATGCAGCTCACCAGCCAGTCTTCGCGCGAAGCGCTGGCGCAGCGCCAGCCGATGGTCAGCCGGCCCACCATTTCTGCCACCAATAACCTGCTGGTGTTTGTTTCCTGGCCGGTATGGAGCACCGATGGGCGCTATCTTGGCTACGTCGGTGGCACTATTTATCTGAAGAAAAAGAGCATTCTCAACGTGCTGCTCGGCGAGCAGTACTATCGTGACGGCACCCATGTTTATGTGCTGGATCGCGAGAACCGCGTGCTGTATCACCAGAACAATCAGCTGATTGGCAAAAATGTGCCGGGCATCGTCAGCGATCGTCAGCGCCAGGAGCACAGCAATGGCGAAGTTCAGCTGACGGAAGAGGGCACGGCGAAGCTGGCGGGCTACGCTGTGGTGCCCACCACCGGCTGGATGGTGGTGGCGCTTAAACCGACAAACGTCACGCTGGCGCCGCTCTCCGGGCTGCTGCTCCAGGTGCTGAAGAATTCGGTGCCGTTTGCGCTGCTGACGCTGCTGGTGGCGGTGATTCTGGCCCGGCTGATTGCCTTGCCGCTGTGGCAGCTGGCGCGCAAAGCCAGCCAGATGGATACCCAGGGCGTTTCCGGGGAAATTGGCGTGATCCGCGCCTGGTACTTTGAAGCGGCGCAGGTGAAGCGCGCGCTGCTCACCGGCATTGGTCTGGTGCAGGATAAAATCGGCCGGCTCAAGTCAGAGGTGCAGAGCGATCCCATGACCAGCCTGCTCAATCGCCGCGGCCTGAGCGCGGTGCTCGACTATTTCGATACCATGCAGCAGCCGTTTGCCGTGCTGGCGCTGGATATTGACCACTTCAAACGGGTGAATGATAACTTCGGGCATGATGTTGGCGACGAGGTGATCAAACAGGTGGCGCGCACGCTGCGCCAGAGCGCGCGTCAAACCGACGTGGTGTGCCGGAACGGCGGCGAGGAGTTTCTGATGCTGCTACCCGCCACCGCCCCTGATGAAGCGCGGGTGATTGCGGAGCGCGTGCGCACCAGCATTGCCGGCGGCTGGATTGATCCGGTCGGGCAGATCACGATTTCGATTGGTATCGCCAGCTGGCAGCCGACGCACGGCAGTCAGGAACAGATTCTGAAGCAGGCCGATGATGCGCTGTATCAGGCGAAAAACGCCGGACGTAACTGCGTGGTGATCGCCGGGCAGGAGGCGCTGGCCAGCACGGTTTCGCGCTATTAATCGGGCAGCGTCACAGCAGGATAAAAAAACGGGTGCCTGGCTGGCACCCGTTGGTAATCAGGCTGATTTCAGGTAATCGAGCACGATATCGTGGTGGTTCGAGGTCTTAAAATCGTCGAACACCTTCTCCACTTTGCCATCGCCGCCAATCAGGAAGCTGATGCGGTGAATGCCGTCGTAGGTTTTCCCCATAAAGGTTTTCTCACCCCAGACGCCAAACTGCTCGCAAACCTGATGATCTTCATCCGACAGCAGGGTGAAGTTGAGCAACTCTTTCTCGACAAAGCGAGACAGTTTTTCCGGCTTGTCGGTGCTGATGCCCAGCACTTCCACGCCCGCCTTCTTTAAATCATCCATGTTATCGCGCAGACCACAGGCCTGCGTGGTGCAGCCCGGCGTCATGGCTTTCGGGTAGAAATAGACCAGAACGCGCTGTCCCTGGAAGTCGGCCAAATTTACTTGTTCGCCATCCTGATCGGGCAAGCTAAATTTCGGTGCGGTGTCACCGGCTTTCAGTGGATTCATCACAACTCTCCATTTTTTTCTTCATGCTGTGGGTAATACACCATCAGCGGCAAAAGCGCCAGATGGAGTTTACCTCAGGGTTATTTCACTACACGGTATGCCAGCGCGGCAGAGTGTGTGGCGGAATAACCCGGAGCCTGATTCAGACGGCGCTGTGCGCGTCGTCGGTGACACTATAGAGGCGAATTGAACCTTGTGCATGCAGTTCTTCGCACAGCCGATGGAAAGCCTGCTCAAACGGTGCGCTGGCATGATTCGCCGGGCTGTGCGCGGTCATCTGAATATAGAGCACCGGCGGCTCGTCGTCCTGGGCGGGCGTGATGCGCGACACCAGCTCGGCGATGTTCATCTGATGTTTATCGAACAGATCGGTGAAGCGTTCGATGATATGCGGTGAGTCCGGCACTTCCACCTGTACCCAGACGGTGGCGGGCATCGGCGGCGTGACGCGCGCGTTGGTGCGCTTCATCACGATCAGTAGTTCCAGTTCGGCACCCTTCATCGGCAGGGTCGACTCAATCAGGGTAATGGCGTTCCAGCTGCCGGAGAGCAGCATAATAAAGGTGAACTCGTCGCCCAGCATCGCCAGGCGGCTGTCTTCAATGTTGCAACCGCAGCTGCTGACGTGGCGGGTAATGGTATTGACGATACCCGGACGATCAACGCCCAGAGCGGTGATCACCAGATGGTGCGGCTGTGACTGCGGCAAAATGGCGTTTCCTGTACGTTCGCTAATAACCATAAGGTAAACATAAAAAAAACTGCTGACAAGCGCGGTAATGGCGTGGCTCGCTTGCTTTTCTTTCGGCGGAAAACGTAACATGAGGCACTTGTTTGTCGAGGGGATAGCCCATGTTCACCGGAAGTATTGTTGCGCTCATTACGCCTTTGAATGAAAAAGGTGATGTCTGCCGCGCAAGTCTGAAAAAACTGATTGATTATCATGTCGCCAGCGGTACGGCGGCGATTGTTTCTGTTGGCACCACCGGCGAATCCGCGACCCTCAGCCATGAAGAGCATGGCGATGTGGTGATGCAAACCCTGGAGCTGGCCGATGGCCGCATTCCCGTGATTGCCGGGACCGGCGCGAATGCCACCGCCGAAGGGATCTCTCTGACAAAACGCTTTACCGGCACCGGCGTAGTCGGCTGCCTCACTGTGACCCCGTATTACAACCGTCCGACGCAGGAAGGTCTGTACCAGCACTTCAAAGCGATCGCCGAAAGCACCGATCTGCCACAGATGCTGTATAACGTCCCGTCACGTACCGGCTGTGACATGCTGCCGGAAACCGTTGCCCGCCTGGCTGAAATCAAAAATATTATCGGAATCAAAGAGGCCACCGGGAACTTATCGCGTATTTCGCAGATCCAACAGCTGGTTGGAGATGAGTTCATTATTGTCAGCGGTGATGACGCGACAGCGCTGGACTCCATGCAACTGGGCGGCAAAGGCGTTATTTCGGTCACGGCTAACATTGCAGCACGTGAAATGGTTGAACTCTGTGCGCTGGCACAAGAGGGCAAATTTGCCGAAGCGCGTCGCCTGAATCAGCGTCTGATGCACCTGCACCAGACGCTTTTCTGTGAACCGAATCCTATCCCGGTGAAATGGGCCGCGAAACAGCTAGGATTAATCGCCGATGACACGCTGCGCTTGCCGATGACGCCGCTGACCGAAGCCGGTCAGGCGAAAACCGCGCAGGCGCTGATCCAGGCGGGTCTGCGATAATTTAGGGAGAATCAATGAGTTATTCAGTTAAGCGCTCGACGCTGGCAACCGTGGTGGGCCTGTCCACCCTGATGCTGCTAACAGCTTGTTCCAGCGATCAGCGTTATAAGCGCCAGGTCAGCGGTGATGAATCTTACCTGCAGGCGCCTGAACTGCATGATTTAAAAGCCCCGGCGGGCATGATTCTGCCGCTGCAGAATGGTGATTACGATGTGCCGCACAGCGTGGCGAAAGGCGCGCTGGGTAAAGAGCTCGACATCCGTCCGCCGGCGCAGCCGCTGGCGCTGATGAACGGCACCCGCGCGCAGTTCACCGGTAACACCGGCGTGCTGGCGGTTGACAGCAACCGTGGCTCCATCTGGTCGCAGGTGGTGAACGTGGTGCAGTCGTACAAATTCCCGGTTGCCCAGCGTGATGATGCGGCGCAGCAGCTCACCACCGACTGGGTACAGTGGAACCGTGCTGACGAAGATAACCAGTATCGCGGCCGTTACCAGATCAGCGTGCAGAACCAGGGATATCAGCAGGTGCTGACCGTACGTCTGCTGGAACTGCAGCAGCAGGGCCAGACGGTCACCACGCCGGTCCAGGTTCAGCGCTATACCGGTCAGATGCTGAATGACATCAGCACCGGTCTGGATAAGATCGATACCGCCAGCCAGGATGCGGCTGCCGGACGTGCCAGCGGACAGATTGATGTCCAGAGCGGCGCGGACGACACCGGCCTGCCACTGCTGGTGCTGCGCTCACCGTTTAACGTCACCTGGCAGCGTCTGCCGGCGGCGCTGAAGCGTATGGGCATGGAAGTTACCGATGACAACCGCTCGCAGGGCAGTCTGAAAGTGACCTACAAGCAGCCGGGCAGCAGCGCGTTTGACGCCATCGGCGCGAAAGATCCGGAACTGCCAAACGGCGACTACAAGTTGCAGGTGGGCGATCTCGATAACCGCAGCAGCCTGCAGTTCATCGATCCGAAAGGACACGTACTCACCCAGGCGCAGAATGATGCGCTGGTGGCGGTCCTGCAGGGCGCACTGAACAAATAAATGCAATAAAGGCCGGAGATTCTCCGGCCTTTTTGTTTTGGTTTTGGCATAATAGCGCCCGGCGAGGTAAACGATTGCGTCAGGCAGTCATCGCGCGGTGAAACACCGCTGAACACGGGTTCTTTCATGTTTGGAGTTAACAAGATGCAAAAGCGAGCTGAGTTGTATCGCGGTAAAGCGAAAACCGTATACAGCACCGACAATCCGGATCTGCTGGTACTTGAATTCCGCAACGATACGTCAGCAGGAGACGGTGCACGAATCGAGCAGTTTGATCGTAAAGGCATGGTGAACAACAAGTTCAACCATTTCATCATGACCAAACTGCAGGAAGCGGGCATTCCGACCCAGATGGAAGCGCTGCTTTCTGATAACGAAGCGCTGGTGAAAAAGCTGGAGATGGTGCCGGTAGAGTGCGTGGTGCGCAACCGGGCGGCCGGATCGCTGGTGAAACGTCTGGGCGTGGAAGAGGGCATGCTGCTCAATCCACCGCTGTTTGATCTCTTCCTGAAAGATGACGCCAAACACGACCCGATGGTCAACGAATCGTACTGCGAAACCTTTGGCTGGGTGAGCAAGGCTAACCTGGCGCGCATGCAGGAGCTGACCTTCAAAGCCAACGAAGTGCTGAGCAAACTGTTTGATGATGCCGGCCTGATTCTGGTGGACTTCAAGCTGGAGTTCGGTCTGTTCAAAGGTGAAGTGACGCTGGGCGACGAATTCTCGCCAGACGGCGCGCGTCTGTGGGACAAAGAGACCATGGACAAGATGGACAAAGACCGTTTCCGTCAGAGCCTCGGCGGCCTGATCGAAGCGTACGAAGAAGTGGCACACCGTCTGGGTGTCAAACTGGACTAAGCCTCTGCCGGTGTGCGTCAAGGTAGTTCGGACGCAAACCTCTCAGCGCATGAAGGTCGCCCTGGCTGGCGGCCTTTTTTATTGTCTGTTTACGGCCTTCACGCTGCGCCCTGCGCGCAATCTCGCTCCGCTGGCATCGCATTGCTGGTACTAACCTCTGCCGCCAACTAAAATCATGCAAAAGTCATTGATAACAGGAGCAGGCCATGCGCTGGCAAGGGCGTCGTGAAAGCGACAATGTGGAAGATCGTCGCGGCGATTCGCCGGGTTTTAGTTCAGGCGGACGCCAGATTCGTCTGCCGCGCGGCAAGGGCGGCATTATTCTGCTGATTGTGGTCGCGGTCGCTGGCTATTACGGCTACGACCTCACCGCGCTGCTGGAAGGCGGCGCGCCGGTGTCGCAACAGCAGCAGCGTCAGGTCAATTCGGCGCAGGATAACGAGGCGGCCAAATTCACCTCGGTGATCCTCGCCACCACCGAAGATACCTGGGGCAAACTGTTCCAGCAGATGGGCAAACAATACGCGCCGCCAAAGCTGGTGATGTATCGCGGTGCGACGCGCACTAACTGCGGCACCGGCCAGTCGGCAATGGGGCCGTTCTACTGCCCGGCCGATCAGACGGTATATATCGATCTCTCCTTCTATGACGACATGAAAACCAAACTCGGAGCCGGGGGGGATTTTGCCCAGGGTTACGTCATCGCCCACGAAGTAGGGCATCACGTGCAGAAACTGCTGGGTATCGAACCGAAAGTGCGCCAGATGCAGCAGGGCGCCACGCAGGCGCAGGTGAACCAACTGTCGGTGAAGATGGAGCTGCAGGCGGACTGCTTTGCTGGCGTCTGGGGTCACTATATGCAGCAGGAGAACATTCTTGAGGTGGGCGATTTGCAGGAAGCGCTGAACGCCGCCGAGGCGATTGGCGACGATCGTTTGCAGCAGCAAAGTCAGGGGCGCGTAGTGCCGGACAGCTTCACTCACGGCACCTCACAGCAGCGCTACACCTGGTTCAAACGCGGTTTTGATAGCGGCAATCCGGGCCAGTGCAACACCTTCGCCAGTAACTGATGTTGCACGCTGAACTGACGGCGGCGATGCAGCAAGCCGGTATCCGCCGTCTGTGCGTGATAGCCGGTGAAGCTGGCTGGGCGCGCCATGAGGCGGCCACATGGCAGGCCGCACTGCCAGGTGACTGGTTAACGGTCAGCGACAGCGATGACTTCCCGCAGCGCGTCGCGCCTGCAGCGCTGCGTACCCTGCTGGGCCGGGAATTCCGGCATGCCATTTTTGATGCGCGCCACGGCTTTCACGCGGAAGCGTTCGCTGCGCTGGCCGGGACGCTGCGGGCCGGCAGCTGGCTGCTGTTACTGACGCCTGACTGGAACGCCTGGCCGGCGCAACCCGATCGCGACAGCCTGCGCTGGGCCGATGTCGACCAGCCCATCGCCACGCCGCATTTCATCCACCATCTGCAACAGCATATCCTGCAGGATGCGCAGGTGATGCTGCTGCGTCAGCACCAGACGCCGCGCCTGCCGGCACCGCAGTCCTTCGCGCCGTGGCAGTGTCGCGCCCCCGAGCAGCAGGCGCAGATTGTCCGTCAGCTGTGCGCCATGCCGCCCGGTGTCGCGGTGATCATCGCCCCGCGCGGTCGCGGCAAATCGGCACTGGCGGGGATGCTGGCGCGCCAGACGCAAAGCGCGCTGGTGACGGCGCCGGCCAAAGCCGCGACGGAGGTGCTGGCGCAGTTCGCCGCTGAGCAGTTTAGCTTTATGGCCCCGGATGCGATTCTCGCTCAGCCGCAGGAGGCTCCGCCGCTGGCAGAATGGCTGATTGTGGATGAGGCCGCGGCCATCCCCGCGCCGCTGTTACAGCAGCTGGTGCAGCGTTTTCCGCGCGTTCTGCTGACCACCACGGTGCAGGGCTACGAAGGTACCGGGCGCGGTTTCATGCTGCGCTTCTGCGCCACGCTGCCGCAGGTGCGCTACTTCCAGCTGGATGAGCCGCTGCGCTGGTCGGCGCAGGATCCGCTGGAGCAGTGGCTGAGTGCGGCGCTGCTGTTTGCAGAGGCCGAAGCCTGCGACGCACCCGCGCAGACAGCAATTTTTGCCGCTACGCCCGCGCAGCACGCCGACGCCTTACAGGCTGGCTATCGTCTGCTGGCGAGCGCCCACTATCGCACCACCCCGCTCGATCTGCGACGTATGCTGGATGCGCCCGGCATGCATTTCTGGCTGGCCGGGCAGCCGCAGCAGGTCACCGGCGCGCTGTGGCTGGTGGAAGAGGGCGGACTGGATGCTGCGCTGGCGCAGGCGGTATGGGCTGGCTTACGTCGTCCGCGCGGCAATCTGGTGGCGCAGTCATTAGCGGCACATGCCGGTTTTACTGAAGCGGCGACGTTACGTTCGCTGCGCATCAGCCGCATCGCCGTGCAGGCCGCGCAGCGCCAGCGCGGCATCGGTCGCGCGCTGGTGGCGACGGCGCGGCAGCAGGCACAGGGCGCGGATTATCTGTCGGTGAGCTTTGGCTACACCGCAGCGCTGTGGCAGTTCTGGCGCGCCTGCGGCTTTACCCTGGTGCGTATCGGTTCACAGCGCGAAGCCAGCAGCGGTTGCTATGCGGCGATGGCGATTTGTGCGCTGACGCCAGCCGGTGAAGCCCTGCAGCAGCGCGCCGCGCAGCGTCTGGCGCGCGACTGGCCGTGGCTGCAAAAGCTGATCGCGGTGCCGCTGACCCTGTCGTCCACCGACCATCAATCCCTCAGCGCCGACGACTGGCCGCTGCTGGCCGCGTTTGCCTGGGCGCAGCGGCCCTTTGAAGCCAGCTATCCGGTGCTGCAGCGGCTGGCTGGTGTCGCATCGCCACCCTTGCTGTGTGCCATACTGCAACAAAAACAAACGCTGAGTGAAGCGGCACGGCTGGCCGGTGTGAGCGGGCGTAAAGCGCTGATGCTCAGGCTGCGCGCGGAGGCGGCTGACGCACTCATCACGCTGGATGCCGCCGCCGCGCAGCACTGGCAGCAGCGCCTCGGCACATTGCAATAAATCCATTATCTCGTTCAAATTTTCCCAATATCACTTTGCCGTCAGCGGCGTATAGTGATTTGAGGAGGACGTTATGGCACTACGATATGTAATTGTTCAGCAACCGGATAACGCCGCGCAGCTGTTTCTGCTGTATCACGGCGTGAACGACAACCCCGATTCGATGGCGCAGATTGGCAGCTGGTTCGCGCAGGCGTTTCCGCAGGCGCAGGTGGTGTCAGTGGGCGCACCTTATCCGGCCAGCGCGCCGCAGGGCCGCCAGTGGTATGCCGAGATACCGGAACACGACCGCTCGCAGCAGCAGGGCGTGGATGCGGTGATGCCGTCCTTTGTCGAGTCGGTGCGTCACTGGCAGCAACAGAGCGGCGTGCGGCCGGAAGCCACCGCGCTGGTCGGTTTTTCGCAGGGCGGCACCATGGTGCTGGAAGGCGTAAAAGCCCAGCCGGATCTGGCGGGACGCGTGGTGGCCTTTAGCGGGCGTTACGTCACGCTGCCGGAGCAGGCCAGCACGCGCAACACTATCCACCTGATTCACGGCGATTATGACGAGCAGGTGCCGATGCAGCATGCGGAAGCGGCGATGCAGCGCTTAACCGCGCTGGGCGGCGATGTGACGCTGGATATCGTTGACGACCTGCCGCACGCAATTGATGAACGCAGCATGCAGCTGGCGCTGAATCACCTGCGCTATACCGTGCCGCGCCGCTATTTCGATGAGGCGCTGAGCGGGGCGAAGCCGGGCGACGACGATGTGGTGATGATGGTGTGAGACCGCGCGCCATAAAACAAAGGTCGCCGTGCAGGGCGACCTTGTACGCTAAACGATCGGCGGCGACTACTTCTTCTTCGGCCAGTCGTCGTCATCGTCCCACTTATCGTTGAAATCGCGATGCGGTGGCAGATCCGGTTTGTTATCCATATATTTTTTATGATCGATGCGCTTCAGGTCTTTATAGACGTTCATCAGCACGCCCACCATCAGCAGAATCACAATCACCCACCAGTACTCTTTTAACCATTCCATGAGGTTTCTCCTTCAAGGTGCCATCAGGCGATCAGCTGTTCCATAATGCGCTGATACATCCGGCTCAGCAGCTGCAAATCCGAGGCTTTCACGCACTCATTGATCTTATGAATAGTGGCATTCACCGGGCCGAGCTCCACCACCTGTGCGCCCATGCGGGCAATAAAGCGCCCGTCAGAGGTGCCGCCGGTGGTTAACAGCTGCGGCTTGATCTCATTATAGTGCGCCACGGCGTTGACGACCGCATCCACCAGCTTGCCGCGTGAAGTCAGGAATGGCTGACCGGACACATTCCACTCCAGCGTGTAGCGCAGCTGGTGGCGATCGAGCAGCGCCGCCACGCGATCTTTGATCATCTGATCGGTCAGTTCGGTGCTGAAGCGGAAGTTAAACTGCACGAAAAACTCGCCGGGGATCACATTGTTACTGCCGGTGCCGGCCTGCACGTTGGCGATCTGCATGCTGGTCGGCGGGAAGAACTCGTTGCCCTGATCCCACTCGGTCGCCACCAGCTCGTTGAGCGCCGGCATTGCGCGATGTACCGGGTTATCAGCCAGATGCGGATAAGCCACGTGGCCCTGCACGCCGTGAATGGTCAGATTGGCGGTCATGGAGCCGCGACGGCCATTCTTCACCACGTCGCCGACCACTTCGGTGCTCGACGGTTCGCCGACGAGGCAGTAATCCATGCGTTCGTTGCGCGCCATCAGGCGCTCAACCACTTTTACCGTCCCGTTGACGGCGCTGGCTTCTTCATCGGAAGTGATGAGAAACGCCAGCCGGCCAGCATGATTGGGATGGGCAGCAACGAAGCGCTCGGCCGCCACCACCATCGCCGCCAGCGAGCCTTTCATGTCCGCGGCGCCACGGCCAAACAGCATGCCGTCGCGAATCGAAGGTTCAAACGGCGGGCTGATCCAGCGGTTGGCATCGCCCGGCGGCACCACATCGGTGTGCCCGGCAAAGGCCAGCGTTTCGCCCTGGCCTCGCGTGGCCCAGAAGTTAAGCGTATCGCCAATGTGCATCGGCTCGACGTGGAAACCAATCGCCTCCAGGCGCGCAATTAACATGGCCTGGCAACCGGCGTCATCCGGACTAAGCGAGGGGCGACGAATAAGCTGCTGAGCCAGCTCAATGACCGGACAGAACATGTTATGACTTCTCCTGGATAAAGGCGTGATAAACGGGTTCTTTGAAACCCACCAGCAATGTACCGTCTGGCGCCGCCAGCACCGGACGTTTGATCAGCGCCGGGTGCGCCAGCATCAGCGCTTTGGCGCTGGCCGCATCGCGAATGGCATCGCGTTCCGCTTCCGGCAACTGACGCCAGGTGGTGCCGCGCGTGTTCAGCAGCACGTCATACCCCAGCTGGTCGATAAAGGATTGCAGCAGCGCCGCATCCAGCCCGTCAGCGCGATAATCATGAAAATGAAAGTCGATGCCGGAAGTGCTCAAATAGTTGCGTGCTTTTTTTATGGTGTCGCAATTCTTAATTCCGTACATCACCCACTGCGCTGTCATCGCGTATTCCCGTCCTGTGTTAAATAAAGCGCGAGTTTACCATAGCGCGCTGTGGGCTGTGAGGTCAGACGCGCAGCAGCGCTGTTTTTCATCTCGCCGCGACGCCAATAAACGAC
Source organism: Pantoea sp. Morm (assembly GCF_016643525.1). Classification (NCBI taxonomy): domain Bacteria; kingdom Pseudomonadati; phylum Pseudomonadota; class Gammaproteobacteria; order Enterobacterales; family Erwiniaceae; genus Pantoea; species Pantoea sp. Morm. Next base: position 135,271 of record NZ_VOQX01000003.1, read on the forward strand.
GCTAATCAGGGCCAGTAAACGCTTTCACTTACCTGCGAAATTGTCGCCTGCGGCATCATTAGCGATCTAAGAATTATCTTAGGCGGCAAAAGCGGGCCTGGCGGATTAAGTCCGCGCTTTTATGAGTCGCATTAACAGGTTGCTGAAATGTGCGTCAGTCCGCAGTTTCGGCAAATTCAAGCTTTCTGCGGTAGTTGCCGATAGTGATGAGAGGTGGAAACGTATTCACCTGTAGAAAAAAACGGCGTAAAATCGCCACTACAAGAAGAGAGGGTATTATGGTTGAACACGAACTGGGGAACTGGAAAGAATTTATCGAAGCGATGTTACGTAAGTAATTCGTGAAGAGAAAAGCAGGGCACTTCCCAACTTGCTGTTATTCTTACCGCACACATCAATAAAGCCGCCATTCATCATGGCGGCTTTTTATTTGCCCGGATTTAGCCTCAGTCGTGCGGCTTTGCCCGCAGCGGGAAGCGGCGGCGCACCAGCACGAAGAACAGCGGCACAAAGAAGATCGCCAGTACCGTGGCGGAGATCATGCCGCCCATCACGCCAGTACCGACCGCATGCTGGCTGCCAGAACCGGCACCGCTGCTGATCGCCATCGGCAGCACGCCGAAAATAAAGGCCAGCGACGTCATCAGAATCGGCCGCAGGCGCTGCCGCGATGCCTCCAGCGTCGACTCCAGCAGTTCACGCCCTTTGCTGTTGATCTCATTGGCGAACTCGACGATCAGGATCGCATTCTTCGCCGACAGACCAATCACCGTCAGCAGGCCGACCTGAAAGTAGACGTCATTCTCCAGTCCGCGCAGCCAGGTGGCGACCAGCGCGCCCACCACGCCCAGCGGCACCACCAGCATCACCGAGAATGGAATCGACCAGCTCTCGTAGAGAGCCGCGAGGCACAGGAACACCACCAGCAGCGAAATCGCATACAGCGCCGGCGCCTGCGAGCCGGAGAGACGCTCCTGATAGGAGGCACCGGTCCACTGGAAGCCAACGCCGAGCGGCAGCTGTGCCACCAGTTTCTCCATCTCATCCATCGCCGTGCCGCTGCTGACGCCGTTAGCCGCCTCGCCGACAATCTCCAGCGACGAATAGCCGTTGTAGCGTTCAAGACGCGGTGAACCGGTCTCCCAGTGGCTGGTGGCGAAGGCGGAGAACGGCACCATGCCGCCGCTGTTGTTGCGCACATACCATTTGTTGATGTCGCCCGGCAGCATGCGGAACTCCGGTGCCGCCTGGACGTAGACCTTCTTCACGCGGCCGCGGTCGAGAAAATCATTCACGTAGGTTGAGCCCCAGGCGGTGGTCAGGGTGTCGTTGATGGTGTCCAGCGACACGCCGAGCGCCTGCGCTTTGCGCTGGTCGACATCAATCTGCAGTTGCGGGCTGTCGTCGAGCCCGTTGTGGCGCACGCGCGACAGCGCCGGATTGTTGTCGGCCAGCGCCAGCAGCCGATCGCGCATCGCCATCAGCTCGGTATGCCCGATGCCGCCGTGATCCTGCAACTCCATATCAAAGCCGGAGGAGCTGCCCATGCCGGTGATTGCCGGTGGACTGCTGGCGATGACGCGTGCCTCTTTGATCTTTTTAAAGGCTGCGGTGGCGCGATCGATGATGGCAAACGAGGTGCGATCGCGACCTGGCCGCTGCTCCCAGTCCTTCAGGCGCACAAACAGGCGCGCCACGTTTTGTCCGTTGCCGCCCGGACCAGCACCGATGGTGGAGAACACCGACAGTACATTGTCCTTCTCGGCAGTCAGGTAATAATCCTCAACCTTTGCCACCACCTGCGAGGTTTGCTGCAGCGTCGAGCCCGGCGGCAGTTGTACCTGAGTAAGAAATACGCCGCGATCTTCCAGCGGCAGGAAGGAGGTAGGCAGACGAATAAACAGGAATGCCATCACGCCGATAATCGCCAGGTAGAGCAGCAGCCAGCGGCCGCTCTTCAGCAGAATGCGCGCCACGCCGCGCTCGTAGCGTTCGGCGCTGGCATTGAAGTGACGGTTAAACCAGCCGAAAAATCCGCGCCGGCCATGGTGCTGGCCCTGCGCCAGCGGTTTGAGCAGCGTGGAGCACAGCGCGGGCGTCAGAATCATCGCCACCAGCACCGACAGCACCATCGCCGAGACAATGGTGATGGAGAACTGGCGATAGATAGCGCCCACGGTGCCGCCAAAGAATGCCATCGGCACAAACACCGCGGACAGCACCAGCGCGATGCCCACCAGCGCGCCCTGAATCTGCCCCATCGATTTACGCGTGGCGGCACGCGGCGATAATCCCTCTTCGCTCATGATGCGCTCGACGTTTTCCACCACCACGATGGCATCATCCACCAGCAGCCCGATGGCCAGCACCATGGCGAACATGGTCAGGGTGTTAATACTGAAGCCGCAGGCGTACAGCACCGCAAAGGTACCGAGCAGCACCACCGGCACAGCAATGGTGGGAATCAGCGTGGCGCGGAAGTTTTGCAGGAACAGGTACATCACCAGAAACACCAGCAGAATCGCTTCCAGCAGGGTTTTCACCACGTCCTTAATGGAGGCTTTGACGAACGGCGTGGTTTCAAACGCCACTTTGGCTTCCAGCCCGTGCGGGAAGTATTGCGCCAGTTCGGCAACACGGGCGCGCACCAGCTTGTCGGTGTTCATCTCGTTAGCGCCGGAGGCCAGCTTGATGCCGAGACCGGAGGCCGGCTGGCCGTTATAGCGGCTCAGAAAGTCATACTTTTCGGCGCCCATGGCGATGGTGGCCACGTCGCCGAGCGTCACCACTGAACCGTCGGTGTTGGTTTTCAGCGTAATGGCGCGAAACTGCGCGGGCGTCTGTAGCATCGACTGGGCGTTAACCGTGGCGTTCAGCGCCTGTTTGTCCACCGATGGCAACCCGCCGACCTGGCCGACCGCCACCTGGGTGTTCTGCGATTCGATGGCGCTGACCACATCGTCGGTGGTCAGCGCGTAGTTAATCAGCTTGTTGGGATCGAGCCAGATGCGCATGGCGTATTGCGAGCCGTAGGCATCGACCTGGCCGACGCCGTCGATGCGGCTGAGCGGATCCTGAATGTTACTGGCAACGTAATCGGCAATATCCTGTTTATCCATGCTGCCGTCGGTGGAGACAAAGGCGATCATCAGAATGTTGCTGTCGCCGGTTTTGTTTACCGTGACGCCCTGCGACTGCACCGCCGCCGGCAGTTTGCGCAGCGCGCTCTGCAGCTGATTCTGTACCTGTTGCCGCGCTTCATCCGGGTTAGTGCCGGCGGTAAAGGTGAGGGTGATCTGCGCCTGGCCGGTGTTGCTGCTGTTCGAGGACATGTACATCAGGTTATCGATTCCCGTCATATTCTGCTCGATAACCTGGGTGACGGTGTTTTCCAGCGTCTGCGCGGATGCGCCGGGATAGTTGGCGGTGATGCGCACGTTAGGCGGCGCGAGATCCGGATACTGTTCCACCGGCAGCGAGATAATGGCCAGCGTGCCACACAGGCACAGCAAAATAGCCAGCACCCAGGCAAAAATGGGGCGGTCGATAAAAAAGTTCGACATGAAACCGACACTCCTCAGCTGCGTACTTTGTACTTGTTATTAGTAAAAGCGTGCCGCAGGCTGCGCTTCACGCTGGCGGAGTGCAAGGGCGATCCTGAAAACTCCGGTTGCTGCTTACTGTACGCGGGGCAAATTAGGGAATCGTGGATAAATTATGGAGAAAGTGTAAAAGTCGCAGCAGCTTTATGTGCGCAATCACACATTGCGGCTCTCCAGCCACAGCACCGTTGCCGCAACGCGGGAACGGACGTCGAGCTTACGCAGCAGGTTGCGGATGTGCACCTTTACCGTTTCTTCGGAAATGTGCAGCGTGGCGGCAATCTCTTTGTTGGATAAGCCACGCGCCACTTCCTGCAACACATCCAGCTCGCGCTCGGTCAGCTGTCTGAACGGATTGGCGCTGGGCTGGCGGGTCGCCAGATATTCTGCCACCACCTCGCTGAACACGTTCTCGCCCTGTGCGCCGCGCATTACCTGCGCCAGCAGCAGTTCCGGTTCGCTGTCTTTGAGCAGATAGCCATCGGCACCGGCATCCACCATGGCGTAAATATCGCTGCGCGCGTCGGACACCGTTAGCACCAGAATGCGTGCCGCGACGCCCTCGTGGCGCAGCGCTTTCAGCGTATCCAGCCCGGACATGCCCTTCATATTCAGATCGAGCAGAATCACATCCGGTGCAAGCCGGCGCGCTTCGGCCAGTGCTTCGGTACCGTTATTCGCCTCAGCCACCACTTCCAGACGCGGTTCCAGCGCCAGCAACTGGCGGATACCGCGACGCATCAGCGGATGATCGTCAACGATCATAATAGACAGGGAAGGGTGAGCCATAGGTTCTCCAGAGTTTCAATCCATTTGCTAAGTGTAATGCGTTAAGCCAGCCGGTGCGCGGGGCGGGCGGGAAAACGCAGCGTGACGCAGGTGCCCTGCGCCTGCGGGGTAATCAGTAAGCTGCCGGCGAGACGCGCCGCGCGCTCGGCCATGATGGTCAGCCCGTAGTGGCCCGGCGGCTCTTCTACGCTATTGATACCGCAGCCGTCATCTTCGATGGTCAGCAGGTGCTCATCATCAGCGACACGCTGATAGCGAATCTGAATCTGCTGCGCCTGCGCGTGACGAATTGCATTGAGCAGCGCCTCGCGCGCAATCTGCAGCACGTGCACCTGCTGCTGGGCATCCAGCGTTTGCAGGCCAGGCTGATAGTCAAAGGTAATCGCCGCCTGCGACTGCTCCTGCAGCGGGGCGATCATCGCCTGCATCGCCTGCACTAAATCGGCCTGTTCAATGCTCAGGCGGAAGGTGGTGAGCAGCTCGCGCAGCTGCTGATACGCCTCGGCCAGCGCGCGATCGAAATCGGCGATGATCGCCTGTGCCTGCGGCTGGCTGCTATCAACTGTGCGCCGCAGCAGCGTCAGCTGGATACGCAGAAAAGAGAGCGACTGCGCCAGCGAATCGTGCAGCTCGCGCGCAATGGTGGCGCGCTCTTCAATCAGCAGCATTTGCTGATACTGCTTCTGCGTCTGCCAGATCCACAGTGCACGCGCCAGCATGTTGGCCAGGCTGTGCATCAGCTCATCGGCCGGCGGCGCGCGGCGGGTTTGCCAGCACAGTTCGCCGAGGCGCTGCTCTTCCTGCTGCAGCGGCAGCCGCTGCCAGCTGAGATCGTCGGCGGGCACGCCGGCCTGGAAAGCGATATCTTCGCTGGCGATTTGCAGCACCTCCAGCGCTTCCCGCCGCTGCACCAGCCGCAGCAGGCCCTGAAACAGCTCGGGATTGAGCGGGCTGCCGGTGAGAATCTGCGAGCTTTCATACAGCAGCGACAGCGTGCGGTTGGCCTGGGTTAAATCTTCGGTTTTATTGCGTACCGCGCACTCCAGCAGGCGATAGTGTGAATGCAGTCGCTCCGCCATGGTGGTAAACGCCTGCGCCAGCACGCCCAGCTCGTTGGGCTGATGCACGGAAAGCGGCGGAAAACTGAAGTTGGCCTGTTCGACGTATTGACTGGCGGTGACCAGCGAATCGAGCGGACGCACCACGTTGCGGCGAATAAAGCCAATGCTCCACAGCGCCAGTGCAACAATCGCCAGAAAGCCGAACAGGCTGCTGGCGGCCACCAGATGCATTTTCAGCTCGGCATAGTGCTGCACCGCCAGCACGAAGCGGTCAATCTCACTGACGTAGCCCGCCACGCGCTGCTGGTACACCTGCGCCCGCGCCGGCTGCAGCGTCTCCTGCAGTACCGGCCAGCTGTCGCGCAGATAGCGATAGCGGCTGCTGACTTCAATCGGCACCCACGGACGCTCCAGATGCTGCAGCGCCGGTGACTCCAGCGTCTGCTGATATTGCTGCATATGGTGCGCCAGCTGCTGCGGATCGCGCGTGCTGTCCCACGCCAGCCGGTAGATTTGCATGCGCAGCGAGCCGGCGACATTCACCGCTTCGGCATCGCGCAAACTGCTGGAGAGCGTCATCAGCGCCAGGCCGGTGGTTAACAGCGACAGCAGCACAATCGCGCTGAGCGCGCGGGCAATGGTGCGGGTAACAGGACGTTTCACTATCACAATAATAACCCTTACAAGAGCGGGGGATTATAAGTCAGCCGCAGCGCGGGTGCGAGCGCGAAATTGACACATCTGGTTACTTTTACCAGAGAAACTAACCGCGGTTTACGTTTCCCTGGATTAACCGCGTTTGGCTGGCGAAATATTGAACGCTTTTACCGCCCGCGCAGCCTGGTTTGCACTGGCCCGACGATACTTTGACGCGTAACCTTTTCCCCGCACGACAACAGGAGCACCTCATGAAGACACGTTATGCCGTAATGACTGCTGCACTGCTTGCCAGCGCATCGTTTACCACCTTTGCCGCCTCGCCGTTAAGCGAGGCACAAACCCAGGACCTGCAAAGCAGCGGCACCGTTTCGGTGAGCGGCGTGCGCGGTTCGCTGGATGACGCCACCCGTCAGCTGTCGCAGAAAGCGGAAGAGATGGGCGCCAGCCACTATCGCGTCATTGGCATGCAGAATCCAGGCGATTCCAGCATGTGGAGCGGCAGCGCCGAGATTTACCGTTAATGCCCTTCATTATTCCCCTCTGGTAGTTTTTTCCTGTAGCCACCGATTACCGGCCACCCCACTGGCCGGTTTTTTTGTGCGTCGCGACGGATTATTACAAATCAACCCGTGCAGTCAGCCAGTAAATTTTGCTTCGTTCATGCAGAACGGGTAGGATTCATCGCCGTAATTTCCCGGCTCGCCGCGCGGCATCGTTCCGCCGCTCAGGGGCCGGTTTTACCCCATTTCGCACTGCCCGGCGCAATCGATTGGTTACGCGGTGATTGATGGACAGGACAAACAGGAAAGCTATGAAATCTACTAAAAAAACGCCAGCCGAACAGCGTGCTGCGAGAAGGCGCTGGCTTAACTCTCACGACACGGGTTACCACAAAGCGATGGGTAACCGTCAGGTACAAATGATCGCCATTGGCGGCGCTATCGGTACCGGTCTGTTCCTCGGTGCCGGCGCGCGTCTGCAGATGGCCGGTCCGGCACTGGCACTGGTGTATCTGGTGTGCGGTATCTTCTCCTTCTTTATTCTCCGTGCGTTGGGCGAGCTGGTGTTGCATCGCCCTTCCAGCGGCAGCTTTGTTTCGTACGCGCGTGAATTCCTCGGGGAAAAAGCGTCCTACGTCGCGGGCTGGATGTATTTCGTTAACTGGGCGATGACCGGTATCGTCGATATCACCGCGGTAGCGCTTTACATGCATTACTGGGGCGCGTTTGGTGATGTGCCGCAGTGGGTATTTGCGCTGGGCGCGCTGGCGATTGTCGGCACCATGAACATGATCGGCGTGAAGTGGTTCGCCGAGATGGAATTCTGGTTCGCGCTGGTGAAAGTGCTGGCCATCGTGGTGTTCCTGATTGTCGGCGTGGTGTTCCTCGGCAGCGGTAAACCGCTGGACGGCAACACCACCGGCTTCCACCTGATCACCGACAACGGCGGGCTGTTCCCGCACGGTCTGCTGCCGGCGCTGGTGCTGGTACAGGGCGTGGTGTTTGCCTTCGCCTCGATTGAGCTGGTGGGCACGGCAGCGGGCGAGTGTAAAGACCCGAAAACCATGCTGCCGAAAGCCATCAACAGCGTGATCTGGCGTATCGGCCTGTTCTATGTGGGTTCCGTGGTGCTGCTGGTACTGCTGCTGCCGTGGAACGCCTATCAGGCCGGACAAAGCCCGTTCGTCACCTTCTTCTCCAAACTGGGCGTGCCCTACATTGGCAGCGTGATGAACATCGTGGTGCTGAGCGCGGCGCTGTCGAGCCTGAACTCGGGCCTGTACTCCACCGGACGTATTCTGCGTTCAATGTCGATGGGCGGCTCGGCGCCGCAGTTCATGTCGAAGATGAGTAAGCAGCAGGTGCCGTACGCCGGTATCCTGGTGACCATCGGCGTGTACGTGATCGGCGTAGTGCTCAACTATTACGTACCGTCGCAGGTGTTTGAGATCGTCCTGAACGTGGCGTCACTGGGGATTATCTCCTCGTGGGCGTTCATCGTGGTGTGCCAGATGCGTCTGCGCAAAGCCATCAAAGAGGGCAAAGCGGAAGATGTCAGCTTCAAGCTGCCGTGGGCGCCGTTCACCTCCTGGCTGACGCTGCTGTTCCTGGTGAGCGTGCTGGTGCTGATGGCGTTTGACTACCCGAACGGCACCTATACCATTGCTTCAATTCCGCTGATTGCCGTGCTGCTGGTGCTCGGCTGGTTTGGCGTGCGTAAGCGCGTGCAGGCGGAAGCGATGAAAGAGCACGAGCATCATCATGACGATCAGGATGATGCGGCGCCTAAGCTGGCGGAAGACAACGCGCGTTAATCGCAGCGATGCTCACCTGCGGGGGCCAGTCGGCCCCCGTTTTTATTGCAATTCTCCTTCTCTTGATCCCGCATCGGGAATTACACCTTTCGGGTGATATAGCCCTTCATAACCTCAGGTTATTTTACGCACCATCTCTACATCCCCGCATTGAGGTGAGCCGATGGCGCTGTCGCGACGTGAACTCTTTACCGGGCAGCGCGTCATGCCTGCCGGCGGTATCGCGTTGCCGTGGTGGCGGGGAGAGAGCGGCTGTGACGGCTGCGCCCGCTGCGTACAAGCCTGCGAGAGCGGCATTATCCGCATCGCCGCCGGCGAAGCGCCGCAGCTCGACTTTCTGCAGGGGGAATGCACCTTTTGCGCTGCCTGTGCCGACGTCTGCCCGCAGCCGCTGTTTCAGCCGCGCGACACTGAACCTTTTAGCCGGCGCATCCGCATCGACAGCCGCTGTATCGCTTTTCTTGGCGTTAACTGTCGCAGCTGCCAGGAGAGTTGTGAGCAGCAGGCGATCCGTTTTCGCCTGATGCCCAACGGCATCGGCCAGCCGGAAATCCTTCCGCAACACTGCACCGGCTGTGGCGCCTGTATCGCGCCGTGTCCGGTCTCAGCCACAGGACTGCATCATGACGAATAACGACAGCTGGCACGTATGTGGCCTGGTGATTCAGGCACGTCCGACCGCGATCGCGGCGGTGCGGCAGGCGCTACTGAACTTTGCCGACAGCGACATCGCGGCGGAAGATGCCGCACGCGGCACGCTGGCGCTAACGCTGGGCGCGGCCGACAGCGCCACGCTGCTGAGCAACATTGAAGCCACCCGCAACATCCCGGATGTGCTGGCGGTATCGCTGGTTTATCACCAGCAAGACGAAATTGAAGAACCCTGTAAGGAAGCATCATGAACCTGAGTCGTCGTGATTTTATGAAGGCCAATGCGGCGGCGGCTGCTGCAACGGCTGCTGGTCTCACCATTCCGACCGTGACCAAAGCGGCCACCAGCCTGGCTGAGCCGATTCGCTGGGAAAAAGCGCCGTGCCGGTTTTGCGGCACCGGCTGTGGCGTGCTGGTCGGCACGCAGAATGGCCGCGTGGTCGCCTCGCAGGGCGATCCGCAGGCGGAGGTTAATCGCGGTCTGAACTGCATCAAAGGCTACTTCCTGCCGAAGATCATGTACGGCAAAGATCGTCTGACCCAGCCGCTGCTGCGCATGACCGACGGCAAATTCGATAAGAACGGCGAGTTCACCCCGGTAAGCTGGGATCAGGCGTTCGACATCATGGAAGCGAAGTTTAAGGCGGCGCTGAAAGCCAACGGCCCGGAATCGGTCGGCATGTTTGGCTCCGGCCAGTGGACCGTATGGGAAGGTTACGCCGCATCAAAGCTGATGAAAGCCGGCTTCCGCACCAACAACCTCGATCCGAACGCGCGCCACTGCATGGCGTCTGCGGTGGTGGGCTTTATGCGCACCTTCGGCATGGACGAACCGATGGGCTGCTACGATGACATCGAGCAGGCTGATGCGTTTGTGCTGTGGGGATCGAACATGGCCGAGATGCACCCGATTCTCTGGTCACGCCTGACCGCGCGTCGTCTCAGCAATGACAACGTCAAAGTGGCGGTGCTGTCGACCTATCGCCACCGCAGCTTCGAGCTGGCCGATAACGCCATCGTCTTCACGCCGCAGAGCGATCTGGCGATCCTCAACTTCATCGCTAACTACATCATTCAGAACAACAAAGTCGATAAAACCTTCCTGCAGAATCACGTCACGCTGCGTAAAGGCGTGACGGATATCGGCTACGGTTTGCGCCCGACCAATCCGCTGCAGGCGGCGGCGAAAAATCCGGACAATGGCGAGTCGACGCCGATCAGCTTCGATGAATATGCGAAATTTGTCGCGGAATACACGGTGGAAAAAGCCAGCGCCATGAGCGGCGTAGAGCAGGATCAGCTGATCGCGCTGGCGGAGCTGTACGCCGATCCGAACGTCAAGGTGGTCTCTTACTGGACCATGGGCTTTAACCAGCATACGCGCGGCGTGTGGGCGAACAACCTGTGCTACAACATCCACCTGCTGACCGGCAAGATTTCCCGTCCGGGCACCGGACCGTTCTCGCTCACCGGCCAGCCATCGGCCTGTGGCACCGCGCGTGAAGTGGGCACGTTTGCGCATCGTCTGCCAGCCGACATGGTGGTGAACAATGACAAACACCGCGCTTTAGCTGAAAAACTGTGGAAGCTGCCGCAGGGCACGGTGCCAGCCAAAGTCGGTCTGCACGCCGTGGCGCAGGATCGCGCGCTGAAAGATGGCAAGCTGAATGCCTACTGGGTGATGTGTAACAACAACATGCAGGCCGGGCCGAACCTGACGCAGGAACGCATGCCGGGCTGGCGCGATGCACGCAACTTTGTGGTGGTATCCGACCCGTATCCGACCGTCAGCGCCCTGTCTGCCGACCTGATTCTGCCAACGGCGATGTGGGTAGAGAAAGAGGGCGCCTACGGCAACGCCGAGCGCCGTACCCAGTTCTGGCATCAGCAGGTGAAAGCGCCGGGCGAGGCGAAATCGGATCTGTGGCAGCTGGTGACCTTTGCCAAACGCTTCCGCGTTGAGGACGTGTGGCCAGAGGCGCTGATTGCTCAGCAGCCTGAGCTGAAAGGCAAAACCCTCTACGACGTGCTGTATGCCAACGGCCAGGTGAATCAGTTCCCGCTGAGCGAAGTGGCCGACGATCGCCTTAACGATGAAGCGCGTGAGTTCGGCTTCTATATTCAGAAAGGCCTGTTCGAGGAGTATGCCAGCTTTGGCCGCGGTCACGGTCACGATCTCGCACCGTTCGATACCTATCACGAGGCGCGCGGTCTGCGCTGGCCGGTAGTGGACGGCAAAGAGACGCGCTGGCGCTATCGTGAAGGTTTCGACAGCTACGTGAAAGCCGGTGAGGGGGTACGTTTTTACGGTAAGCCGGACGGCAAAGCCACCATTTTTGCCCTGCCGTACGAGCCGCCAGCGGAAGCGCCGGATGCCGAATACGACCTGTGGTTCTGCACCGGTCGCGTGCTGGAGCACTGGCACACCGGCACCATGACGCGCCGCGTGCCGGAACTGCACCGCGCGGTGCCGCAGGCGCTGCTGTATATCCATCCGCTGGACGCCAAAGATCGCGGTTTCCGTCGCGGTGAGAAGGTGCGCGTGGTATCGCGTCGTGGCGAAACCCTCGCCACCGTGGAAACGCGCGGGCGTAATCAGCCGCCGCAGGGGCTGGTATTTATGCCGTTCTTTGATGCCGGCGTGCTGGCCAACAACATCACGCTGGACGCCACCGATCCGCTGTCGAAGCAGACCGATTACAAAAAATGCGCCGTTAAGCTGGTGAAAATCTGAGGCAGGATGCAATGAAACCTTTTATCACTCTTGTAACCGTTGCCGCCCTGATGCTGGGCGGCGTGGTGTACGCTAATAACGGCGTCGATCTCAATCAGTCACCGGAAGTGACGGCAACGCAGCAGGGCACCATTCATCAGCCCAAAGAGCAGAGCCGCAAGCCGCTGAACTATGTTAATCAGCCGCCGGTGATCCCGCACAGCGTGGAGGGCTACCAGGTGACGAAGAACGTGAACCGCTGCCTGCAGTGTCACGGCACCCAGAGCTATCTGACCACCGGCGCGCCGCGCGTCAGTCCGACGCACTTTACCGACCGCGACGGCGTGGTGAGCAGCACGGTATCGCCGCGTCGCTACTTCTGCCTGCAGTGTCACGTGCCGCAGACCGATGCCAAACCGGTGGTGGAAAACACCTTTAAGCCGGCTGACGGCTTTGGGCAGTGAGGTGACGATGAAACAGAAACTTTTACGTATCTGGCGCTGGTGGCGACGCCCCAGCCGTCTGGCGCTCGGCACGCTGCTGATTCTTGGCTTTGCTGGCGGCATCATCTTCTGGGGCGGTTTTAACACCGCGATGGAGATGACCAACCGCGAGCAGTTCTGTATTGGCTGTCACGAAATGCGCAACAACGTCTATCAGGAATATATGCAGACGGTGCACTACAACAACCGCAGCGGCGTGCGCGCCACCTGTCCGGATTGTCACGTGCCGCACGAGTGGGGGCCGAAGATGATTCGTAAGATCCAGGCGAGTAAAGAGGTGTACGCCAAGATCTTCGGCCTGATTGATACGCCGCAGAAGTTTGAAGAGACGCGTATCGAGCTGGCGCAGAACGAGTGGCGCCGGATGAAGAACAACAATTCGCAGGAGTGTCGTAACTGCCATAACTTCGATTATATGGACTTCACTGCGCAGAAAACGGTCGCCGCCAAAATGCACAGCAAAGCGGTGCAGGACGGACAGACCTGTATCGACTGCCACAAAGGCATTGCCCACCATCTGCCGGATATGAAAGACCAGCCAAACGGTTTCTAATCGCGACCCTGGCCGCGCCTGCCGGTGCGGTATCAGGGTTTTCGTGCCGACCGGTTGATACAGCCGCAAACCACACAACATCGTAGCGGCGCGATTTATCGCGCTAAGTTAATCACTGCACAGCTGCCCGGATGCGCAATAAATTGCGCCGCTACGATTCGTGCGGCATTTTATTTCTGCACCCTCATCCTGCACACATCGTAGCGGCATTTTATTTCTGCACCTTCATCCTGCACACATCGTAGCGGCGCGATTTATCGCGCTAAGTTAATCACTGCACAGCTGTCCGGATGCGCAATAAATTGCGCCGCTACGACACGTGCTATGAGGGTTGAAAAGGCATAATGCTCAACTGACAGCCTTACGCCATCGCAGACAACCTGCTCCACAATTCAGATAGTTTTCCCTGCGGCTTCGGCCTATTATCTCAGGCTCCCTCAGCTACGCAGTGGAGCGGCTATGTCGTTAAAGATCAACATCATCAAAGATAAGTTGTTGTCTGATAATTATTTCATTCTGCGCAACTACACCTACGAACTCACCCGCAGCAACGGCGACGTGGTACGTCACAAACGTGAAGTCTACGATCGCGGCAACGGCGCCACCATCCTGCTCTACAACCGTGAAAAAAACAGCGTGGTGCTGATTCGTCAGTTCCGCATCGCGACCTATGTTAATGACAACACCAGCGGTGAGCTGATTGAAACCTGCGCCGGGCTGCTGGATAACGACACGCCGGAAGATTGCATCCGTAAAGAAGCGGTGGAAGAGACCGGCTATCAGGTTGGTAAGGTCGAAAAGCTGTTTGAGGCCTACATGTCGCCGGGCGGCGTGACCGAATTGCTGCACTTTTTCGCCGCTGAATACAGCGATGCGCAGCGCGCTAACGACGGCGGCGGCGTGGAAGATGAAGAGATCACCGTACTCGAGCTGCCGTTTCCTCAGGCGCTGGCGATGGTGAAAGAGGGGCGCATTCGCGACGGCAAAACCATTATGTTACTGCACTATGCGCAGCTGATGGGCTGGTTGCAGGCATAACCGCGGCGGTAATTCACAGGGCCGGCACGAATGCCGGCTCTGCCGATGCCGGGGCGCAATGCATTGCGCCACTATGCCATGTGCGTGATTTCCGGGGCATTTAACGGCGTCACTTCACACTCCGGATGGGCCTGCAGGCGCGCCAGCGCTTCGGCGTAGGAGGGCATGGAATTGGCCGCGCCGGAACGCTCGACGCACAGCGAGGCAAACGCCGCTGCAAACAGCGCCGCCTGCGGTAACGCATCGCCGGACGCCAGGCGCGCCGCCAGCGCACCGTTGAAGGCATCGCCGGCACCGGTGGTGTCGAGCGGCTGGGCAGGAAACAGCGGAATACGCAGCTGCTGCTCCGCGCTGGAAAGCAGGGCGCCCGCGGTGCCAAGCGTAATAATCACCTGACGCGCGCCCTTACGGTGCAGCACTTCGGCGGCGCGCTGCGCGCTGGCAAAATCGGTCACTTTTATCCCGCTCAACTGCATCGCTTCGGTGCTGTTGGGCGTTAACAGATCCACCTTAGCCAGCAGCGCATCGCTGACTTTCTGCCACGGTGCCGGATTCAGAATGACAAACGTGCCGCCGGCACGCGCGTTGTCGATCATGCGCTGAATGGCGCTGAGGTTGTTCTCCAGCTGCACCAGCAGAATATCGGCGGCAGCCACGGTGGGCTGACAGCGCGCCACTTCGGCCGCGGTCACGGTGGTATTTGCGCCGGGATAGACCGATATCATGTTCTCGGCATCATCGCCCGCCACGTAAATCAGCGCGTTGCCGGTGGGTTTCTCTTTACAGGTGAACAGCGTAATTGCGTCGAAACCGGTCTTCTCCAGATGGCGACGGGCAAACGTGCCAAAATCGTCATTACCCACCTTGCCGATATAGTGCACGCGCGCCCCGGCGCGCAGCGCGGCGGTGGCCTGGTTGGCCCCTTTGCCGCCTGGCCCCATCATGCTGTTGTGCGCCGTGAGCGATTCGCCCGGCAGGGGGAAACGGTTCATCACCGCCACCACGTCGAGGTTGAACGAGCCAAACACACACACTTTTCCTTTCATTGCGCGCTCCTGAACAGCCGTTCTGCGGCGAGGCAGGCGCCGCGACAGCCGGTGTGATCGGTGGATTGACTGAAGATGATTTTCAAACCATCCCGCGTGGCCGGCGGCCGTAAATGCTGCTGAATCTGGCTGCGCAGCTGCGCCAGCGGGAAATCTGCCATCGCCAGCACGCCGCCGCCCAGAATCAGGTACTCCGGATCGAGAATGTTCATCTCGGTGGCGATCAGCTGTGCCAGCCGCTGCACAAACGCCTGCAGCGCCGGGTCAGAACCATGATGGGTAAACAGCGCCGACATCGGCGTTTGCGCCGCATTGGCCTGCGCCCAGTGGCTCAACCAGTGGCCGGAGGTCACGGTTTCCGCGCAGCCGTGGTTGCCGCACGGGCAGGGCAGCGCGTTACCGGCCACCGGCACGTGGCCGAGTTCACCAGCTCCGCCATGCTGACCATGGTAGAAGCGGCCGTTGATCCACAGGCTGTTGCCCATGCCGGTGCCAGGATACAGACCTACCGCATTTTCCGGCAGCTGCTCCAGCTGCATTAAATCCCACAGCATCAGATGGTTAACATCTTTATCCATCGCCACCGGCACGCCCAGTCGTTCACTCAGCAGCGCCGCTACCGGCTGATGATCGAGCGCCTGAATGAACGGCAGTGAAATCACCTGCTGGCGATCGCGGCTGAGAATGCCCGGCAGGCCGAGCATCACACCGCTGACCGGCTGCTGCTCCAGCGTTTCCGCAATCAGCTGCCCGAGTGCGGCCAGCGCATCGGGCTGCTGCGCCCAGCTGGCGGTGGGCACTTTACGAAAGCTGCTCCAGATGCGGCCTGACTCCATCAACTGCAGACGAGTGCCGGTGCCGCCAATGTCGATACCGAGCCAGCGTGTTGTCATGCCGACACCTGCGCCAGGCCCTGCGCTTCATCAATGCTCTCACGCATCATGTTCCACGCGGTGGCAAGGTCTTCGTGAATGTTAAACAGGCCGGAGGTGCCGACAATCAGCACTTCGGCACCGGCACCGACCAGCGTGTTGTAGGTGCGCGTATTACAGGAACCGTCGATCTCAATCAGGTAGCGGTGGCCGTGCGCCTGTTTCAGCGCCTTCAGCTCCTGCACCTTCTGCACCATCTCCGGAATAAACGGCTGACCGGCATAGCCCGGGTCCACCGTCATCACGGTGATTTTATCCAGCAGATGAATGTAATGATGGATAAAGGAGACCGGCGTGGCCGGGTTGAGCACCACGCCCACTTTTTTGCCGTAGCTGCGAATCAGGTTAATCACGCGGAACGCATCACGATTGATAGTTTCAGCGTGCGGACAAATGTAATCTGCGCCGGCGTTGGCCACCGCTTCAATAAAGTCGGTCGGCTCTTCCACCATCAGATGCACATCGATCGCCACTTTGGTATGCGGGCGGATCTGCTCAATAAAGAACGGCGACAGGGTGATGTTTTTAACGTAGTGACCGTCCATGATGTCGATGTGCAGGAAGTCAGCGCGGGAGTCCAGCACGGCCAGCTGGTGCTTGATCTCCATCAGATTCATACACATCAACGACGGGGAGACTTGAATACGCATCATACTTCCTTTTTTTCGGTCAGAGGATTAAGCGCCGCGGCCAGTTTGCTGAGCCTGACGGCACGGTGATCGTTAAAGCGCGCTTTGAGTTGTTTGAAGGCCAGCACCACCACCAGCACGGCACCCCACATCGCCAGACTGACGTGCTGGCTGATGTTCATCAGGTTGAAGCCGGTGGAGAGCACCTGCAGCGCAATCAGCGCCAGCACTACGCCGGTCACGCGGCCAAAACCGCCGTTGGGATCGGTGCCGCCGAGAATGATGGCCAGCACGGTCAGCAGCAGGTAGGCATCGCCGTAACCCATGCGCGCCGAGTTAAAGCGCGCCATCATGATCAGGCCGGCCAGCACGCACAGCAGGCTGGAGATGACGTACACCAGCATCACCATGCGGTGGGTATTGATGCCGCTGAACCAGGTGGCGTTGATGTTGCTGCCGCCCATGTAGATGCATTTGCCGGCGCGGGTTTTGCCGAGGAACAGCGCCAGCAGCGCGGCGGCAACCAGGAATACCCACAGCGGCAGCGGCATACCCAGCAGCGTGTCTGAGCCGAGCGACTGCACCACTGGCGGCATACCGCTCACCGCCGCACCTTTGGTCAGCCAGATGCCGATGCCGTTCAGCGTCATCATGGTGGCCAGCGTCACCAGAATCGGGTGTGCGCCGATGCGCGTTACCATCCCGCCGGTGATCACGCCAATCACGGCGGCAATCACCATCGCACCGACGATGGCGATAAACAGCCACAGCAGCTGCTGACCGGTACCGGCATC